>JBKBRD010000067.1:6374-11646 GCA_046292405.1 Allobosea sp.
GGCGCTCACGCGGCATCCTCCAGGGGGAAATGACAGGCTGCGGCGTGCCCGCCGGGGCCACGGTCGAGCTCGGGCGTCTGCTGCCTGCACAGGGCCTGCGCGCGCGGGCAGCGTGGCGCGAAGCTGCAGCCCGGCGGCAGCCGCCGGATGTCGGGCACGGCGCCGGGAATCTGGCGAAGCCGACCGCGCCCGGCCTCGTGGCTGGGAATCGAATCGATCAGCCCGCGCGTATAGGGGTGGCGCGGGCGGGCGATCAGCTGCGCCGCCGCCCCGGTCTCGACCACCCGGCCGCAATAGAGCACGACGATGCGGTCGGCCATCTGCGACACCGCGGCGAGATCATGCGTGATCAGGATGAGCGAGGTCGCGCGCTGCTGCACCTGCTGCTTCATCAGGCGCAGCAGCTGGGCCTGGATCGTCACGTCGAGCGCCGTGGTCGGCTCGTCGGCGATCAGCAGGCGCGGTCCTGCGATCATCGCGATGGCGATCACCACGCGCTGGCGCATGCCGCCGGAAAACTGGTGCGGATAGCTGTCGAGCCGGGCTTCCGGCTGCGGAATGCCGACTTCGTCGAGCATCGCGACGCAGCGCTTGCGGCGCGCGGCCGCGTCGAGATCGGTGTGCAGCTTGAGCATTTCCTCGAGCTGCTGGCCGATGGTGTAGAGCGGGTTCAGCGCCGTCATCGGGTCCTGGAAGACCATGGCGATCGAGCGGCCGCGGACGCTGCGCATGGCCCTGTCGTCGAGGCGCGCGAGATCGCGGCCCTCGAACAGGATGGAGCCGGCCTCGATCCGACCGGGCGGGTCGACCAGCCCCATGATCGAGAAGCCGACCATCGATTTGCCGCCGCCGGATTCGCCGACCAGCCCGAGGATTTCGCCCGGCGCCAGGTCGAAGCTGACGCCGTCGACCGCCTTCACCACGCCGCCGAATGTGTGGAACCAGGTCTTCAGCCCGCGTACGGAGAGCAGCGCCGCATCGTCCTCGATCATCGCAGCGCCCTTCACTTCAGCCGTGGATTCAGCTCGTCGCGCAGGAAGTCGCCGAGCAGGTTGATGCCGAAGACGATCAGCATGATGAACAGGCCGGGGAAGACCGAGATCCACCACAACCCGCTGAACAGCACGTCGAAGCCGTTCTTGATCAGCAGCCCCAGCGACGGCTCGGTGATCGGCACCCCGACGCCGAGGAAGGACAGCGACGCCTCGATCAGGATGAAGCTGCCGACCTGGATGGTCGCGACGACGATCAGCGGCGTCATCACATTGGGCAGCACGTGGCGCAGGATGATCTTGCGGTTCGGCAGGCCCGAGACCCGCGCCGCCTGCACATATTCGCGCTCCTTCTCGCGCAGGGTCGAACCGCGCACGGTGCGGGCATAGACGACCCACCCCACCGAGGTCAGCGCGATCAGCACCTTCTCGACGCCGGTGCCGAAGGCCGACATCAGGAACAGCGCCGTCAGCACCGAGGGGAAGGACAGCTGCACGTCGGCGATGCGCATGATCACGCTGTCGAGCCGCCCGCCATAGAAGCCGGCGACGAGCCCGAGCGAGGCGCCGATCAGGCAGGAGGCCAGCATCGCCGCAAAGCCGATGAACAACGAGATGCGGCTGCCATAGACGATGCTGGCGAGCACGTCGCGACCCTGGCCATCGGTCCCCAGCAGATATTGCCGCGTGCCGCCCTCGAGCCAGACCGGCGGCTTGAAGGCGTCCATCAGATCGAGCTGCGAAACGTCGTAGGGGTTCTGCGCCAGCAGCATGGGGCCGAAGGCGACCATGGCGGCGAAGAACAGGATGATCGCCGTCCCGGCCATGGCCGAGACGTTGCGGCGCCAGTTATGGGCGAGCTCGGTGGCGAGCGCGCGGCGCAGGCGGATCGCGAGGGCTGACATGGTCTATCGTCCTCTCAGCGGATCTTGATGCGCGGGTCGATCAGCGCATAGGCGATGTCGACCAGGAAATTGACCACCACGAAGAGGAAGGCGACGAACATCAGGTAGACGACGATCACCGGCCGGTCGCCGCGATAGATCGAGTCGACCAGGAGCTTGCCGATGCCGGGCCAGGCGAAGATCGTCTCGGTCAGCGTGGCGAAGGCGATGAGATCGCCCAGCATCAGCCCGAACACGGTGACGAGCGGGATCAGCGCGTTCTTGAGCCCGTGGCGGAACAGCACCGCGCGCCGCCCCGTGCCCTTGGCGCGGGCGAACTTGATGTAATCCTGCTTCATCACCTCCATCATTTCGGCCCGGATGATGCGCATCAGGATCGCGAGCGTGCCGATCGACAGCGTCACGGCCGGCAGTATGAGATGGGTGAAGCCCTCCCAGCTCATGAAGCTGAAGCGCAGCCCATGCCATTCCATGGTGGGCCCGCGACCCGACGAGGGCAGCAGCTGCAGCTTCACGGCGAAGACGAAGATCAGCACCATGCCGAGCCAGAAGCCCGGCAGCGAAATGCCGACCAGCGAGCCGGCCATCACCGCCCGGCTCGACATGCGGTTGGGGCTGGCGCCGGCGTAGACGCCGAGCGGGATGGCGACGACGAGCGCGATGACCAGCGCCAGCACGACGATCTCGAGCGTCGCCGGCAGCCGGTCCAGGATCAGCTGCATGGCCGGCTGGCGGAAGACGAAGGAGCGGCCGAAATCGCCCTGCGCGATATTGGCCAGGAAGCGCCAATACTGCATGAGATGGGTTTCATCGAGCCCGAGCAGTCGCCTGGCCTGGGCGATCTGCTCCTCGGTGGCGTCGAGCGGCACCATCATGAAGGTCGGATCGCCGGTGAAGCTCATCATCACGAAGACGAGCACCGAAACCACCCAGAGCACGATGATCATCTGGATCAGGCGCTTGATCAGATAGCCGAACACAGGCTGGCTTTCTCTGGCTTGACGGGGATATGAGGCCCGGCTGCGCGAAGCCGCGCCGCGGCCGCCCGAGCGGCTGCGGACCGGGAACAGGCCGCCGGACCGCGAGGGTCCGGCGGCAGCGAGGGGCTGGTTTGAGCCTGGGGCTTACTTCACGTCCATCTCATAGGCCCAGATGAACTTGTCCATGCGCGGGATGACCGTGACCGCCTTCTTTGCGGCGTAGATATCCTGCTCGTAATGGACCGGGATCATCGGGATGTCCTTCACCGCGATCCGTGTCGCCTCCTGCAGGAATTCGTGGCGCTTCTTCATGTCGGCGGTGGCGTCGGCCTTGTCGAGCGCCGCGTCGAACTCGGCGTTCGAATAGGCGCCGCGATTGGCCTGGCCGTATCCGGCCTTCTTGCCGCGGCTGTAGAGCAGCACCGTGTACATGTTGCCGGCGTCGCCCGACGGCGTGTCCCAGCCGCTCATGATCAGGCTGGACTTGTCGGAGGGCACGCGGATGTAGCCGAAGAAATTGGCGCGCGGCATCAGGTTGAGGTTCAGCGTGATGCCGATGCGCGAGAACATGCTGGCCAGCGCCTGGGCGATCGAGGCGTCGTTCACATAGCGGTTGTTCGTCGTGTCGAGCGTCATGGTGAAGCCCTTCTCGAAGCCCGCCTCCTTCATCAGCGCGCGCGCCTTGTCGAGGTCGAAGGGATACTCCTTGCGGATGTCGAGGCCGGGCACATAGCCGAGATGCGAGGACGGCACATACTGGTCGCTCGGCGTCGAGAAGCCGTTCATCACCACGGTCCTGATGGCGTCGACATTGATGGCGCGGATCATCGCCTCGCGCACGCGCCGGTCCTGCATCGGGTTCTTCGGCAGGTCGATCGTCGGCGACTTGTCGCGGGTGTCGAGCGCCAGCACGATGTTGAGCAGGCTCGGCCGCGTAATCACCTCGAACTGCGCATTGGCGCGCACGCTGGCGACGTCGCGCACCGAGAGATCCTGGATCACGTCGACGCCGCCGGTGAGCAGCGCGGCTGTGCGGGTCGCCGGGTTGGTGATCGGCTTGAACACGACCTTGTCGATCTTGGCCTTGCCGCGCCAGTGATCGGCGAAGGCCTCCATGGCGATGCGGTCTTCCTTGACCCATTCCGTCAGCTTGTAGGGGCCGGTGCCCATCGGCTTGAGCCCGACCTGCTCGTCGCCGATCGCCTTGGTGTGCTTCTCGTTGAGGATCAGGATCTCGGCCATCGCCATGTGCAGCACGGCATAGGGCTTGGGCGTCTTGAACTCGACGGTGTAATCGTCGATGGCGCGGGCCGAGGCGATATTGGCGACCAGGCTCGCCATCAGCGCCTTCTTCAGCCGCTCGACGGTGAAGACCACGTCGGAGGCCTTAAGCTCGTCGCCATTGTGGAACTTGACGCCGCGGCGCAGCTTGAACACCCAGGTCGTGTCGTCGACCACCTGCCAGCTCTCGGCCAGACCGGGCTTGAACTCCAGCTCCGGCGTGCGCTGCACCAGCGCATCGTAGAAGTGGTAGAACATGATGTTGCCGGTCAGCTCATTGGCGGCGTGCGGATCGAGGATCACCGCATCGGCTGTGAGCGCAATCGTGACGCTCTTGCCCTGGGCCAGGGCGGCGTGCGGCAGGCACGCGCCCGCAAGCGAAGCTGCGAGCAGCGCGCGCCGCGACAGGGCGGCGAATCGAGACGGGTTCATGGGCGGCGTCCTCCTGGAGACAATGGCGTCGGGCGTCAGTCGAGCGCTGACTGGATTTCGATCTGGTAGCCTTCCGGGTCGTTGAAGACGAAGGCCCGGATCTTCAGCTCGGTGCTGGAACGCGGCTCGCGCAGCCCATCGACGTCTCGCGTCGCAATGAAGCGGTGCCAGGCGTCGACATCGGCGACGCGGATGCAAAGCTGCACGGGCTTGATCGCATTGGCGCGGTGGCTGCCGCGGGTCTCGTCGACGAGGCCGACATAGCCGCCTTCGGTGATGCGGTAGATCTTGCTCCAGCCCTGGTCGATCGCCAGCGGCAACCCCAGCACCTCCTCGTAGAAGCGCATCGCGGCCGGCAGGTCACGGTAATAGAGGAAGGTGATCTGCTTCTGGTTGGCGGCAACAGGCGGGCGGGCAGGTGCAGTCATCTGGGGATCCGGCCATTCATCGGCAGCTGAGGGAATGCGGATGGTATACCGTGGGTATAGCAAGTCAACCGCGTGGCAGCGCCCGTCCACCGCCGTTCAAGGCGCTGCGGCTGGCGACGCCACTTGTTTACTCCCGCGCCATCGTCGGACAATGTCGCGCGCGAATCCGACGAGCTTTTTCGTTTTCCGTCAGGGCTGCTATCCGCATGCAACGCTATCCCGATACGTTCTACGCGCGCACGGCTGCGGCCGAC
>JBKBRD010000068.1:0-250 GCA_046292405.1 Allobosea sp.
GATCGCCATCACCAATGCCGGCGGCATCCGCGCCAACAGGCAGTATCCGGCCGGTCATCGGCTGACCCGCCGCGACGTGCTGAGCGAGCTGCCCTTCGGCAACGCCAGCATCATGGTCGAGATCTCCGGCCGGGACGTGCGCGATGCGATCGAGAACGGGCTGGCGCAGGCGCCGCAGGGCTCGGGGCGCTTTCCGCAGGTCTCGGGGCTGAGCTTCGAGGCGGATCTGAGGGAGCCGTCGGGCTCGCGG
>JBKBRD010000068.1:260-11485 GCA_046292405.1 Allobosea sp.
CGATGGCCCGCTATACGGTCGCCTCCAACAACTTCATGCTGGGCGGCGGCGACGGCTATGTTTCGCTGGCGCGCGGGCGGACGCTGGTCGGCATGACCGACGGCAAGCTGATGGCCAATGAGGTGATGATCTATCTGCGCCGGCTCGGCACGGTGGACGCCAAGGTCGAGGGTCGGATCGTCCTGAAGTGAGCGGCTACGCGGCGGCGCTCGCCGACTTTCGGGAGTCGCCGGCTGCGGCGGGATGGCGAGACCTGCCGGTGTTCCGCAGCGGCGTCGTCGCCCGCGCTTGCGCTGCCGCCGATGCTGAGGTCGCGGCCGGCCATGTCGTGGCGCCGCGACCCGAGCGCGTCTTCGCCGCGCTGGCCGCCACGCCTTTCGCAGCGGTGCGCGTGATCATTCTCGGCCAGGATCCCTATCCTACGCCCGGCCACGCCAATGGCCTGGCCTTCTCCTATGCCGGCCCGCCGCCGCTGCCGCGCTCGCTGGGCAATATCAGACGCGAACTTTCAGATGACATCGGCCGGCCCGGACCCGTCGATGGCGATCTCACCGGCTGGGCGCGGCAGGGCGTTCTGCTGCTGAATACGGCGCTGACCGTGCGCGAGGGCGCGGCCAAGGCCGGGTCGCATCTGGCGCTGGGCTGGGGCGCCGTGACCGATGCGATTCTGGCGGCGGTGTCGACCGAGCGTCCGCATGTCGTGTTCATGCTCTGGGGCAATCCGGCCCAGGCGAAGCGGCGTCTGGTCGATGAAAGCCGCCATCTCGTGCTGGCGAGCGCCCATCCCTCGCCGCTCTCGGCGCGCCGCGGCTTTTTCGGGTCGCGGCCATTCTCGCAGGCGAATGAATGGCTGCAGGCGAGGGGAGAGGCGCCCATCGCCTGGTGAGGCGGCTCACCTGCGCTTTTCTAAGCCCTCATCTGCGAGGAGCGCCGAAGGCGCGTCTCGAAGGATGGTCCAGTGGGCGCCTGAACCTCCTGGAGCATCCTTCGAGACGGTCGCTCCGCGACCTCCTCAGGATGAGGGCTCGCGGGGGGAGAGGGCTCGTCGGTCAGGTATCCAGCCTCATCCAACCGGGCGCTCATCGGCGATGACCTTGCCGTCATTGGGCAACGCGCCAAGTGGCAGCACCTCGACAACGCCCTTGAGCTTGGTGACCTGCTGCAGGGTCGAGGCGACGGCGTCGATCAGCCCGGCGGGCTCGGCGTAGATCTCCGCCTGCAGCGTCATGGTGTCGACCTCGTTGGCGCGGCCGACGACGAGGCGGAGCTTGTGGATTTCGGCATGGCGCCTGGCGATCTCGGCCATCTGCTCGGGCCGCACGAACATGCCCTTGATCTTGGCGGTCTGGTCGGCGCGACCGAGCCAGCCCTTGATCCGCATATTGGTGCGTCCGCAGGCGCTGGGTTCATGCATCGCCGCCGTGAGATCCCCCACCGCCAGGCGGATCTGCGGGTGGTGGGGATCGAGATTGGTGACGACGATCTCGCCGACCTCGCCCTCGGCGACGGGATCGCCGGTGCCGGGCCGGACGATCTCGACGATCAGGTTCTCGTTGACGACCATGCCGGAGCGGGCGCTGGTCTCGTAGGCGATGACGCCGACATCGGCGGTGGCGTAGAGCTGATAGGCGTCGATGCCGCGCTGCTTGACCCAGGCCTGCAACGAAGGCGGGAAGGCTGCGCCCGAGACGACGGCGCGCCTGATGCAGCCGATATCGACGCCGCGGCTCTCGGCCGCCTCGATCAGGATCTTGAGGAAATCGGGCGTGCCGGCATAGCAGCCTGGGCGATAGGCTGTGATGACCTCCAGCTGCTGCTCGGTATTGCCGGGCCCGGCCGGGATCACCGCGCAGCCCAAGGCGCGGGCAGCGGAATCCATGATGAAGCCGCCGGGCGTGAGATGATAGCCGAAGGTGTTGAGCACCACGTCGCCGGCGCGGAAACCGGCGGCGTAGAGCCCGCGCGCGGCGCCCCACGGGTCGGGCTGCGCGCCTTCGGGCTCGAAGATCGGCCCGGGCGAGGTGAAGAGCCGGCCGAAGGCGCCCAGCGGGGTCGCGGTGAAACCGCCGAACGGCGGATTGGCCCTGTGCAGCGCCGGCAGATCGGCCTTGCGAAGGATGGGCAGGGTCGAGAGCGCGTTGCGGTCAGTGATCTCGTCGGGGTCGATGCCTTCGAGGCGCTGCGCATAGGCAGGGGCAGTCAGCGCTGCGCGCAGCACGCCGGGAAGGCGCGCGAACAGGTTTGCTTCGCGGGCGTCGGGAGAGCGGGTCTCGAGAGCGTCGTGATGCTCGGTCATCGGATCAATCCCGCTTCTGCCGGATGCGTTTCACAGGCTGTGATGAGCGTCGCAGCGCGCCATGGCTGGGGTTCCTGTCGGCCCTTGCACCGCCCCCTGAACCATCCTGCGAGACGCCGCTTCGCAGCTCCTCGGGATGAGGGCTGCGGGTGGAGCCGACCTTCATGACAGCCAACGCTTGCGGCGCTTGTAGCTCTTCACTTCGCGGAAGGACTTCTTGTTGCCCTCGGCGACGCCGAGATAGAATTCCTTCACGTCCTCGTTCTCGCGCAGCATGCTCGCCTCGCCATCCATGACGATGCGGCCGGTTTCCATGATGTAGCCATAGGTGGCGTAGCGCAGCGCCATATTGGTGTTCTGCTCCGCAACCAAGAAGGAGACGTCGTCCTCGGCGTTGAGCCGGCGCACGATCTCGAAGATCTCCTCGACGATCTGCGGCGCCAGGCCCATCGAGGGCTCGTCGAGCAGGATCATCTTGGGCTTGGACATCATGGCGCGGCCGACTGCGCACATCTGCTGCTCGCCGCCCGAGGTGTAGCCGGCCTGCGAGTTGCGCCGCTGCTTCAGACGCGGAAACAGCTCGTAGATCTTCTCGAGGTCGCGCTTAATCGCGGCGTTGCCGTCGCGGCGCGTGAAGGCGCCGGTGAGCAGGTTCTCCTCGATCGAGAGATGGCCGAAGCAGTGGCGGCCCTCCATCACCTGGATGCAGCCGCGGCGCACCAGCTCATTGGGCGACATCCGGTCGACGCGCTCGCCGTCGAAGACGATCGAGCCCTTGGTGACCTCGCCGCGCTCGGCCTTCAGCAGATTGGAGATCGCCTTCAGCGTCGTGGTCTTGCCCGCGCCGTTGGCGCCGAGAATGGCGACGATGCCCTTGCGCGGGACATGCAGCGAAACGCCTTTCAGCACCAGGATGACGTGATCGTAGATCACCTCGATATTGTTCAGCGACAGAATGTTGTCGGCTGCTGCTGCGGCGGTTTGAGCTGGCGTTTCGAGGGTCGCTGACGCAGTCGACATGGCTGATCTCCGGCAGTGGGCAGTGGGCAATCGGCAGTTGGGTTCGGCCGCCGGACATCCGACTGCCGATTGCCCACGGCCGACTGCCGTTATGTCAGGACGACTTCTCGCAGGGCTCGGTGCGCTTGGGCCAGCCGGCGTTCTTCTCGGCATAGTCCTTGGCGGCAGCCTCGATGAGCGGGCGGACCTCATCCTTCAGCGGGGCGATCCAGTCGGACTTCTTGGTCCATTTGGTCCCGTCCCATTCGGCGACGTACATCATGCTGTGGCCGGAATGGTCGGTGCAGGAGATCGAGGTCGGCGTCGCGAAGCCTTCCATGCCGATTTCCTTGAGCCGCGCCTCGGTGATGTTGAGGCTCTCCAGCCCGCGGCGCATATCCTCGCCGGTGACGACCTTCTTGCCGGTCAGCTTCTGCGCGTTGCGGATGGCCTCGACCACCAGCATCGAGTTGTAGACGCCGCGATTGTAGAGATTCTCGCCGACCTTATCCTTCGGCGCCAGGCTCTGACCCTTGTCGACGACATGCTTGATGATGTCCTGGATGACCGGGAAGTTGGTGCCTGCGGCGTTGAGGTTGAGCGAGCGATAGCCCTTGGCCTCCGGCCCGCCGGCGCGGGCGTCGTCATCGCCGCCGGCCCACCAGACGCCGACCAGCTTGTTGATCGGGAAGTTGTTCTTGATCGCTTCCTTCACCGCGGTCGGGTTCATCGCGCCCCAGCCCTGGTTGTAGAGGAAGTCCGGGCGGTCGCGGCGGATCGACAGCCAGAGCGAGCCCTGGTTCTGCATGTCGGCGGCGGCGACCGGATAGAGCTTGACCTCGAAACCGTATTTCTTGGCGAGGTTCTCCAGAACCGGGATCGGCTCCTTGCCGAAGGGCGCGTCGAGATGGATCAGGCCGAGCTTCTTGCCCTTGAGCTTGTCCATGCCGCCGAGCTCATTGGCCATGTGCCGGACCATGACCGAGGCGCCGTCCCAATAGGTGAAGGGCGGGATGAACACCCACGGGAAGTTCGTGCCGTCGGCCGAGGCCGAGAGCCCATAGGCCATGGACAGGATCGGGATCTTGTCGATATGGGCGCGCGGAATCGCGGCCAGCGTCGCGCCGGTCGACCAGGGCGAATACAGAATGGTGTTCTTCGACTTGGCCTGCTCGTAGCACTCGATCGACTTCTTGGTGTCGTAGCCGGTCTCGCACTCCTCGTAGATGATCTTGACGCCGTTCACGCCGCCATCGCGGGCGTTGATCATGGCGATGTAGTCGCGCATGCCGTCGCCGATCGGAATTCCCGAGCCGGAGAAGGGGCCGGTGCGATAGGCGTTATTGGCGAAATAGATCGAATCCTGCGCCTGCGCGGGTGCGACGGCCGTCATCAGCGCGCCGAGCGCCGCGCCCATCATCATCGTCTTCGTGTTCATGTGCTTCCTCCGCTATGTCCCCGGCTGCCGGCGAGGCGCCGGGCCGTCTCCTCGCGCCTGCGGCTTGATATGCGCCGCAGGTCGTTTGTTGGGCCTGCCCTTTCGTCAGTAGGGGAAGGGCCAGGTCCGTAGTTTCTGCTTCCCGATCTGCCAGAGCCGCGCCAGCCCGTGCGGCTCTACGATCAGGAAGATGATGATCAGCGCGCCCACGAGCATGAAGGTGACATGCTCGGCGGTCGCGCCCGCCAGCGGGACGCCGATGGCCGGCAGCCCGAATTTCAGGATGGTCGGCAGGCTGGCGATGAAGGCCGCGCCGAAGAAGGAGCCGATCAGCGAGCCCAGCCCGCCGATGATGACCATGAAGAGAATATTGAAGGAGAGGCGGATGTTGAACACGTCCGCGGCCTCGCCGCCGCCATACCAGAGGAAGATCATCATGGCTCCGGCCACGCCGCAGAAGAAGGACGAGACGGCGAAGGCGGTCAGCTTGGCGTTGAGCAGCTTGATGCCCATCAGCTCGGCGGCGATGTCCATGTCGCGCACCGCCATCCAGGAGCGGCCGAGCCGGCCATGGACGATGTTGGAGGCGAACCAAGTCAGCACCACGACGAGGCAGAGGCAGACGAAATAGCGGGTTTCGGGGCTGGCCGTGGCGCCGGTGACGGGCACGCCGAAGACGGTGCGCAGCGGCACCTCGATCGCGCCCGAGGCGTTGTAGTTGAACAGCCAGGGCACGCGCACGAAGGCCCATTGCAGGAAGAACTGCGCCGCCAGAGTCGCCACCGCGAGGTAGAAGCCCTTGATCCGCAGCGAGGGCAGGCCGAACAGCACGCCGATGGCGGCCGAGAACAGCCCCGACAGCAGGATCAGGACGATGATGTTCACGTTCGGGAAGAGCGTGGTCATCTTGTAGCAGGCATAGGCGCCCACGCCCATGAAGGCGGCGGTGCCGAGCGAGATCAGCCCGGTATAGCCGGTGAGGATGTTGAGCCCGATCGCCGCCAGCGAGAACACCAGGAACGGGATCATCACCGAGGTGATGAAGAAGTCGTTGCCGATCATCGGCACGCCGAGGAAGGCGATGAGCAGGATGACGGCAATGCCGATCCGGTCCTGCTTCAGCGGGAACACCGCCATATCGGCGGAATAGGTCGATTTGTACTGGCCGGCTTCACGGTAGAACATTGCTCAAGCTCCGCGCGAAAGGCGAATTGCGAATGGCGAATGGCGAATGCCTCGCGTCAGCCTCGGCATGCTCGGATCCATCGCGCCACTCGCCCTTCGCCACTCGCCCATCGTCAAATTCGCTCGATGATCTTGTCGCCGAACAGCCCCTGCGGGCGGAACAGCAGGAAGCCCAGCGCGATGAAATAGGCGAGCCAGCTCTCGATGCCGCCGCCGATCAGCGGGCCCCAGTAGAACTCGCCCATCTTCTCGCCGATGCCGATGATCAGCCCGCCGATGATGGCGCCGGGGATCGAGGTGAAGCCGCCGAGGATCAGCACCGGCAGCGCCTTCAGCGCCACGATCTCCAGCGCGAAGGACACGTCCGACCGCGCGCCCCACATAATGCCGGTGATCAGCGCGACGATGCCCGCGGTGAACCAGACGATGACCCAGATCTGGTTGAGCGAGATGCCGACCGAGAGCGCCGCCTTGTGGCTGTCGGCGACGGCGCGCAAGGCGCGCCCGATGCGGGTGTACTGGAAGAACAGGGCGAGCGCGGCGATCATGACCGAAGCGATGACGGCGGCGGCGATGTCGATCTTCTGCAGCGAGACGAGCCCGCCCAGAATCTTCAGGTCGATGGCGCCGCTGGGCAGATAGAGCTGCTCGGTGATCATCCGCTTGGGATTGCCGCCGAAGACGGATTCGCCGAAGCCGATCAGGAAATAGGTGATCCCGAAGGTCGCCATGAACAGGATGATGTCGGGCTGGTTGACCAGCGGGCGCAGCACCACGCGCTCGATCGTGACGGCGAGCAGGAACATCACGCCCAGCGTCAGGATGACCGCGAAGAAGGCGGGCACGCCCATTTCGTGCAGGCCGACCAGCGTCAGCGCCGAGAACACCACCATGATGCCCTGGGCGAAGTTGAACACGCCCGAGGCCTTGAAGATCAGCACGAAGCCGAGCGCGATCAGCGCGTAGAGCACGCCGGAGACCAGACCCTCCCAGACGGTCTGGGCCAGCAGATCGGGGGCGGCGGCCATCTGCTGGAACGGGTCGATGAAGACCTTGTAGATCGTTCCTGAGCCGTCGAGCTGCGCGCCGATGATGGCGGCGACGACGAGGCCTGCGAGGATGAGCCCCGCCTTGATCCAGGGGTTGGCGAACAGGTTGGGCGCGGGACGCGAGACGACGTCGGTCATGGCTGCGCCTTCCTGATCATCGGCGACGGAAACGAGCCCGTATCCTGCGAAGCCGCGCAACGGCGTCGCGAAGGATGATCCAGCCTGCGCCGGAGCCTCCTGGACCATCCTTCGAGACGCGCTCCCGCGGAACGCTCCTCAGGATGAGGGCTGAGGGTGGGGGCGAGGAGAGCAGGGTTCATCAATGCGCCACTCCCAGATAGGCGTCGATCACCTTCTGGTCGGCCTTGACCTCGTCGGGCGTGCCGTCGGCAATCTTGCGGCCGTATTCCAGCACGACGACGCGGTCGGAGAGGTCCATCACCACGCCCATATCGTGCTCGATGAGAGCGATCGTCGTGCCGAACTGGTTGTTCACGTCGAGGATGAAGCGGCACATGTCCTCCTTCTCCTCGAGGTTCATGCCAGCCATCGGCTCGTCCAGCAGCAGCAGCTCCGGCTCCATCGCCAGCGCCCGGCCGAGCTCGACGCGCTTCTGCAGCCCGTAGGGAAGCTTGCCGACCGGCAGCTTGCGGATGTGCTGGATCTGCAGGAAGTCGATGATGTCCTCGACCACCTTGCGATGCTCGATTTCCTCGTTCATCGCCGGGCCATGACGCAGCGCCTGCCAGAAGAAGCCGCGCTTCATCTTCAGCGTGCGGCCGGTCATGATGTTGTCGAGCGTCGACATGCCCTTGAACAGGGCGACGTTCTGGAAGGTGCGGGCGATGCCGTCGGCCGCCGCCTGGTGCGGCCTCACCTTCTGGCGGCGCACGCCCTTATAGGTGATCTGGCCTTCCTGCGGATGATAGAAGCCGTTGATGCAGTTCAGCATCGAGGTCTTGCCGGCGCCATTGGGGCCGATGATGGCGCGGACCTCGCCGCGGCGGATGTCGAAGGAGACGTCCGAGATCGCCTTCACCCCGCCGAAGCGCAGCGAGATGTTCTCGACCGAGAGCAGCACCTCGCCCTTGCGGGCCTTCAGCGGTTCCCCGGTCACGTTGATGGGTTCTGCGTTCATGCCGCCCTCGCCGGCGCCGTGGAGGGATAGATCGTGGCGTCGCGAACCTTGACCCGGGCCGCAATCACGCCCTTGCGGCCATCCTCGAAGGTCACTTCGGTCGAAATATCGGCGGCTTGCGAGCCGTCATAGAGCGCGTTGACGAGCGGCGCGTAGCGATCGGCGATGAAGCCGCGGCGCACCTTCTGCGTACGGGTCAGCTCGCCGTCATCGGCGTCGAGCTCCTTGTGCAGGATCAGGAAGCGCTTGATCTGGGCGCCGCCCATCAGCGGCTCGGCCGCCAGCGAGCGGTTCACCTCGTCGATATGCCTGGCGATCATGTCGTAGACGAGGTCGTGGCCAGCCAGCTCCTGATAAGAGGCGTAAACGACATTGTTGCGCTCGGCCCAGTTCCCGACCGCCGTGAGGTCGATGTTGACGGCGACGGTGACGAAGTCGCGGCCCTGGCCGAAGGCGACGGCCTCCTTGATGTTGGGATAGAATTTCAGCTTGTTCTCGATGTATTTCGGCGGGAACAGCTCGCCATTCGAGAGCTTGCCGACATCCTTGGCGCGGTCGATGATCTTGAGGTGGCCGCTCTCGTCGAAGAAGCCGGCATCGCCGGAGCGGACGAAGCCGTCGGGCGTCATCGTCTCCGCCGTCTTCTCGGGATCCTTGTAATAGCCGCCGAAGATAGAGGGCGAGCGGTAGAGCACCTCGCCATTTTCGTCGATCCTGATCTCCACCATCGGCGCCGGCCGTCCGACGGTGTCGGCCTTGATCTCGCCATTGGGCTGCATGGTGATGTAGACCCCGGCCTCGGTCTGTCCGTAAAGCTGCTTCAGGTTGACGCCGATCGAGCGGTAGAACTTGAAGAGTTCGGGACCGATGGCCTCGCCCGCGGTGTAGCCGACCTTGATGTTGGTCAGGCCGAAGCGGTTGCGCAGCGGGCCATAGATCAGGATGTCGCCGAGCTTGTAGAGCAGCCGCCCCTTCAGCGGGACGCTCTCGCCGTTCAGAATCTGCTCCCCATACTGCTTGGCCACGCCGAGGAAGTAGTGGAAGAGCTTGCGCATCAGCGGGCCGGCATCCTCCATCCGCACCATGGTCAGCGTCAGCATGGTCTCGAAGACGCGGGGCGGCGCGAAGGCGTAGGTGGTGCCGACTTCGCGGCGGTCGTCGATGACGGTCTCGGGGCTCTCCGGGCAATTCACGCAGAAGCCGGCCAGGATGGCCTGCGCGTAGGAGAAGACATGGTCGCCGACCCAGGCGATCGGCAGATAGGCGATGACCTCGTCGCTCTCGTTGAGCCCGTCGAATTCGCAGCCGATCTGCGCTGCGGTGATGACGTTGTAATGGCTCAGCATCACGCCCTTGGGCCGGCCGGTGGTGCCGGAAGTGTAGAGGATGATGCCGAGATCGGAGCCCGAGCCGGCTTCCATCTCGCGGGCCAGCGCCGCTTCCGCCTCCGGGCTCGCCTTCAGCGCCTCCGTGCCGGCTTTGATGACGCCGTCAATGTCGTGGAGCTTGCTGTGGTCGTAGTCGCGCAGGCCGCGCGGCTCGTCATAGAGCATGTGCCGCAGCTTCGGCAGCCGGTCGGCGATGGACAGGATCTTGTCGACCTGCTCCTGGTCCTGCACGCAGGCGAATACCGCCTCGGCATGATCGAGCACATAGGCCATCTCGTCGGCGACGCTGTCGGCATAGACAGGCACCGGCACGGCGCCCAGCCATTGCGCGGCGGCCATCGACCAGTACAGGCGCGGGCGGTTGTAGCCGACGATCGCGACCTTGTCGCCGCGCTTCAGCCCGAGCGCCTGCAGCCCCTTGGCGTAGGCGCGGACCTGCTCCGCCGTCTGCGCCCAGGTCCAGCTCTGCCAGATGCCGAGGTCCTTGTGGCGGAAAGCCACGCGCGCGCCGCGCTCCCGCGCATTGCGCAACAGCAATTTCGGAAAGGTATCCGGCTGGCCGGCGCTTGCGCTTGCCACGATGCTCGTCTCCACCCTGTGCGGCCGGCGTACATGGCGCCGGCCTTCGTTCGGGCCGTTTTCGGCCTCGTCATTGATGCAAACTTTGCAGCCACGCATGAGCTTTGCAAGGGGGGACTTGACAGACAAGACCGCATTTGGTCGCTATTGTCTCGCAGAGGTTTTTGGCGGAGACCCCGACCTTCGCAGGCGGGCGTGGCTAACCCTCGTAGCGGACCAGCCGGTCGAGATCCAAAATCGTCACGCTGCCATGGCCGAGTTCGAGCAGGCCGAGATCGGCGAGTTTCGAGAGCCCCTGATTGGCGACCTGGCGCGACATGCCGGCCAGCAGGCCGAGCTCCTCCTGCGAGATGGCGAGCGTGCGGTCCTGATCGGGATAGAGCGTCGGGTTGAACAGCCAAGCCAAGTTGCGGGCGAGACGGCCTGTCGAATCCAGCGTCCGCTCCGTCTCCGCGAGCGCGATGAACTGGGCCAGGCGCTCGTTGAACTGGTGCACCAGGAAGCGGTTGAAGGCGGCGCTGTGTTCGAACAGCCAGAGAAAGGTCGAGCGGCGCATCAGGGCGAGCCGCGTCTCGCGCAGCGCCACCAGCTCGTAGCGGCGCAATTCGCCCTTGATCACCGTGCCCTCGCCGAACCAGGCGCCGGCGCGCATGCCGGCCAGCGTCGCGGCCTTGCCGGTCTTGGAGGTGGTGCTCATCTTGACCAGCCCCTCGGCCACGCCGGTCCAGGAGTCCAGCCTGTCGCCGACATGGCAGATATAGGCGCCCTTGCCGTAGCTCTTCAGGCTGATGCCGCGCCGCGCCTCCTCGAACTCCGCCTCGGTGAGCTCGCGCGACCAGGAAGCGATGCGGCGGAGCTCGTCGGTTGAGATCAAGGGCGGCTGTCCGGGCTGGCGCGGGGAAGCGCCCAGTATGGCGGCAGGGGCAGGGGAAACTCAAGCGGCCGCGGTCATGCGGAATCGAGCGCCTTGTCCATGGCCGACAAAGGCAGCACAAGGCGGTTGGGGCTCGCGGTAAGCCGGTTAAAGCCAAAACCTTCATAGAAGGCCGCCGCCCGCTCATCCTTCGCGTCCACGATCATGCCGAGAATGCCGACCTCAGCCGCGACGCGGCGCGTCGTGGCGAAGGCATGCGCGATCATGACGTCGCCGTAG
>JBKBRD010000069.1:0-1636 GCA_046292405.1 Allobosea sp.
CGCCGCCTTCGCCGAACTGGCCGGCGTCGGCGAGATGATCGACCGTGACAGCGAGATCGAAG
Source organism: Allobosea sp. (assembly GCA_046292405.1). Taxonomy (GTDB): domain Bacteria; phylum Pseudomonadota; class Alphaproteobacteria; order Rhizobiales; family Beijerinckiaceae; genus Allobosea. The sequence continues at coordinate 63 of JBKBRD010000069.1, forward strand.
GGCTGCTGACGGCGCTGGATGGACGCTTCGTTCGCCCGGCTCCCGGCGGCGACCTGCTGCGCACGCCCGCCATCCTGCCGACCGGGCGAAACCTGCACGGCTTCGACCCTTTCCGCATCCCCAGCCTCTTCGCCATGCGCGACGGCGCCAAGCAGGCCGACCGGCTGCTCGCCCGCCACATGGAAGGCGGCAACCCCTTGCCCAACGCCATCGCCATCGTGCTCTGGGGCACCGACAATCTGAAGAGCGAGGGCGGCCCGATCGCCCAGGCGCTGGCGCTGATGGGGGCTCGGCCCCGCTTCGACGGCTATGGCCGGCTGTGTGGCGCCGAACTCGTCAGCCTCGCCGAGCTCGGGCGCCCGCGCATCGACGTGGTGATGACGCTTTCGGGCATTTTTCGCGATCTGCTGCCCCTGCAGACAAGGCTTCTGGCCGAGGCCGCGCTGCTCTGCGCCCAGGCCGACGAGCCGGCCGAGCACAACTACCTGCGCCGCAACGCGCTGGCCTACCAGGCCCAGCATGGCTGCGATCTGGAAACCGCGGCGCTGCGCGTCTTCAGCAACGCCGACGGCGCCTATGGCGCCAACGTCAACCATCTCATCGAGAACAGCCGCTGGGAGGATGAGGACGAGCTGGCCGAGACCTATCAGCGCCGCAAATCCTTCGCCTATGGCGTCACCGGCAAGCCGGTGCAGCAGAAGGACCTGCTCGGCACCATCTTCGCCGGGGTCGATCTCGCCTATCAGAACCTCGAATCGGTCGAGCTCGGCGTCACCACGATCGACCAGTATTTCGACACGCTGGGCGGCATCAGCCGCGCCGTGAAGCGCGCCGGCGGGGCGACCGTGCCGGTCTATATCGGCGACCAGACGCGCGGCGAGGGCGCCGTCCGGACCCTTTCGGAGCAGGTTTCGCTCGAGACCCGCACCCGCATGCTCAACCCGAAATGGTACGAGGGCATGCTCAAGCACGGCTATGAGGGCGTGCGCCAGATCGAGCATCACGTCGCCAACACCATGGGCTGGTCGGCGACCACCGGGGCGGTGCAGCCCTGGGTCTTCCAGCAGGTGACGCAGACCTTCCTGCTCGATCCCGTGATGCGCGAGCGACTGGCCGCGCTGAACCCGACCGCTTCCGCAAAGCTCGCCAATCGGCTGATCGAAGCGCATTCCCGCCAATACTGGCAGCCGGACCAGGCCACGCTCGATGCGTTGCGCCTGGCTGGCGAAGAACTCGAGGACCGGCTCGAAGGAATCGGTGTGGAGGCCGCAGCATGACGACCTTATTCCAGCATCCGAACCTGCCGAACTATGTGCGCAGCAAGGCGCCGCCGCCTCCGGGCGAGGATGGCGAGGGCAGCGTCCAGGTCCAGATGGACCAGCTCATGGCCTGCGAATCGGCCAAGGTCTTCGCCGTCTACGGCAAGGGCGGCATCGGCAAGTCGACCACCTCCTCCAACCTCTCGGTCGCCTTTTCCCGCATGGGCAAGCGCGTCCTGCAGATCGGCTGCGATCCCAAGCACGACTCGACCTTCACCCTGACCAAGAAGCTGATGCCGACGGTCATCGACGTGC
>JBKBRD010000069.1:1734-11388 GCA_046292405.1 Allobosea sp.
CTGCAGATCGGCTGCGATCCCAAGCACGACTCGACCTTCACCCTGACCAAGAAGCTGATGCCGACGGTCATCGACGTGCTCGAGACGGTGAATTTTCACTCCGAAGAGCTGCGCGTCGAGGACTTCTGCTTCGAGGGCTATAATGGCGTGATGTGCATCGAGGCCGGCGGCCCGCCCGCCGGCACCGGCTGCGGCGGCTATGTCGTCGGCCAGACGGTGAAGCTGCTCAAGGAGCATCACCTGCTCGAGGACACCGACGTCGTCATCTTCGACGTGCTGGGCGATGTCGTCTGTGGCGGTTTCGCCGCTCCGCTCCAGCATGCCGAGCGCGCCGTCATCGTCACCGCCAATGATTTCGACTCGATCTTCGCGATGAACCGCATCGTCGCCGCGATCAAGGCGAAGTCGAAGAACTACGAGGTCCGCGTCGGCGGCGTCATCGCCAACCGCTCCGCCGGCACCGACGAGATCGACCGCTTCAACGCCGCGACCGGGCTGAAGCGCATCGCGCATTTTCCCGATCTCGACGCCATCCGCCGCTCGCGGCTGAAGAAGGCGACGCTGTTCGAGATGGGCGACGCGCCCGAGGTGCTGTCGGTGCAGCGCGAATACATGAATCTCGCCGAGCAGCTCTGGGCCGGCGGCCCGCCGCTCGACGCCCGCCCGATGAAGGATCGCGAGATCTTCGATTTCCTGGGGTACGAGTGATGGCCGACATCTCCTACGTCCAACGCCGCGGCGAGCTGAAGACCTATTTCGACCGCACCGCCGTCGAGGCCTGGACCAAGCTGACCTCGGATGCGCCGGTCAGCGGCATCCGCGCCACGGTGCGCGCCGGGCGCGACGCGATGCGCACGACGCTGCTCGACTGGCTGCCCGCCGATCTGCGCGGCGCGCGCCTGCTCGACGCCGGCTGCGGCACCGGGGCGCTGGCGGTCGCAGCCGCTCTGCGCGGGGCCGATGTGGTGGCGATCGACCTGTCGCCGACGCTGGTCGCCTTGGCGCAGGACCGCAGCCCGCGCGACCTCAAGGGCGGCTCGATCCAGTTCCGCAGCGGCGACATGCTCGATCCCGCGCTCGGCCGCTTCGACCATGTCGTGGCGATGGATTCGCTGATCCATTACGAGGCCGCCGACATCGTCCGCGTGCTCTCCGGTTTCGCCGCGCGCACGCGCGCCTCCCTGCTGATCACCCATGCGCCGCGTACTCCGGCGCTGGCGCTGATGCATGTCGTCGGCCGCGCCTTCCCGCGCGCCGATCGCGCTCCCGCGATCGAGCCGGTCAGCGAAGCCGCGCTCGCCCGGCAGATCGCGGCGGAGCCGATGCTGGCCAATTGGCGCTCCGCCCGCACGCGACGGATCTCGAGCGCCTTCTACAAGTCGCAGGCCCTGGAGCTCGTCCAGCCATGAACCCGGTCTCGGCCGCCTTGGTGAAGGGTCTGACGCGGATCGGTCCGCGTTGGCTGCCCTTTGCCGACGCCGCCACGGCCGAGCTGCCGCTCGGCCGGATCCTGCGCCTGTCGCTGTTCCAGATTGCGGTCGGCATGGCCAGCGTGCTGCTGGTCGGCACGCTCAACCGGGTGATGATCGTGGAATTGTCGGTGCCGGCCTGGGTCGTTGCGCTGATGGTCTCGCTGCCCTTCCTCTTCGCCCCCTTCCGCGCCCTGATCGGCTACCGCTCCGACACCCATCGCTCGGTGCTGGGCTGGCGGCGCGTGCCCTATATCTGGTTCGGTTCGCTGATGCAGTTCGGCGGCCTGGCGATCATGCCCTTCGCGCTGCTCGTCCTCTCCGGCGACGGCGTCGGCCCGGTGATCTACGGTCAGATAGGCGCGGCGCTGGCCTTTCTTCTGGTCGGCGCCGGGCTCCACACCACCCAGACGGCCGGGCTGGCGCTGGCCACCGACCTCGCCACGCCGGCGACGCGCGCCCGTGTCGTGGCGCTGCTCTATGTCACGCTGCTCGCCGGCATGGTGCTGAGCGGGCTGATCTTTTCCTGGCTGCTCGCCGATTTCACCCCGCTCCGGCTGATCCAGGTGGTGCAGGGCGCCGCGGTGGCGACCATGGCGCTGAATATCGTCGCGCTCTGGAAGCAGGAGGTGCGCAACCCGGCCCGCACCGCGCCGGGCGTCGCCCGGCCCGCCTTCAGGACCGCCTTCGCCAGTTTCATCGCCGACCGGCGCAGCCTGCGCTTCCTCGTCGCCGTCGGGCTCGGCACCGCCGCCTTCAACATGCAGGACATCATCCTCGAGCCGTTCGGCGCGCAGGTGCTGCATCTCAGCGTCAGCGGCACCACGATCCTCACCGCTCTGCTGGCGGCCGGCGCGCTTGCCGCCTTCGCGCTCTCGGCGCGGGCTCTGGCGGCGGGCATCGACCCCTATCGCCTGGCCGCGCTCGGCGTCGTCTCCGGGCTCGTCGCCTTTCCCTGCGTGATCTTCTCCGGCGCGGTCGACGCGCCCACCCTGTTCCGTTTCGGCGTCGTCCTGATCGGCTTCGGCGGCGGGCTGTTTTCGGTGGCGACGCTGACCACCGCGATGGCGATCGAGAGCGGCGGCTACAACGGGCTCGCGGTCGGGATTTGGGGCGCGGTGCAAGCCAGCGCCGCCGGTCTGTCCATCGCGCTCGGCGGCGCGGTGCGCGACATCGTCGCGGGCCTCGGCGGGCGCGGCGCGCTGGGTCCCGCCTTCGTCGATCCCGCCGTCGCCTACAGCGTCGTCTACCATCTCGAAATCGCGCTGCTTTTCGCCACGCTCATCGCCATCGGGCCGCTCGTTCGCAGCGCCGAGACGAAGCGCGACCCCGCCGCCAACCGTTTCGGCCTTGCCGAATTCCCGAGCTGAAGCCTTGCGCCCAAGGAGGGCCATCACATGCGTGAAATCATGGGATATATCGATGTCGCCCAGGTCACGGTCTGGCTGTTCTGGCTCTTCTTCGCCGGGCTGATCGTCTATCTCCGGCGCGAGGACCGGCGCGAGGGCTATCCGCTCGAATCCGACACCCATCCCGGCAAGCTTCTGCCGGCGAGCCTGATCTTCTATCCCTCGCCCAAGACCTTTAAGCTTTCGAGCGGCGCCAGGGTCAGCGTCCCCAACGGCCAGGCCGACAGGCGCGTCCTGGCGGCCAAGCCGACCGCGCCCTGGCCCGGCGCCCCGCTGGCCCCGACCGGCGAGAATCCGCTGCTGGATTCGATCGGTCCCGGCTCCTGGGCCGAGCGCGCCGACATGCCGGAGATGACCTATGACAACCATCTCAAGATCGTGCCGGTCCGCGTCGCCAGCGGCTATTCGGTCTCGCATGGCGGCGACCCGCGCGGCTATGACGTCATCGGCGCCGACAAGAAGGTCGCAGGCCAGATCTTCGACCTGTGGATCGACCGGTCGGAAGCGCTGATCCGCTATTTCGAGGTCAAGCTTGCCGGCGGGCGCCATGTGCTGCTGCCGATGAACTTCTGCGACATCCAGGCCGGCGGCGCCAGGAAAGGCGTCGGCCGGGTCTATGTCGACGCGCTGCTGGCGCATCAGTTCGCCGACGTGCCGGCCACGCGCACGCCCGATTCCGTGACCCGGCTCGAGGAAGAGAAGATCTGCGCCTATTACGGCGGCGGCACTCTCTACGCGACGCCGCTGCGCGCGGAGCCGCTGCTATGAGCGACGATTTCGCCTTCGAGCCGATCCGCGGCCTCCCGGAAGTGCCGCCGGAAGGCGAGCGCATCCTCTGGCAGGGCTCGCCGGACTGGCGCGCGCTCGCCTGGCGCGCCTTCCATATCCGCGAAGTCGCCTTCTACTTCGCCGCCCTGGTGCTGGCCCAGCCGCTGCTGGCGCTGATGCAGGGCGGACTCGGCGGCGCGACCCTGGTTTCCATGGGCTGGATCGCGCTGGCCGGCAGCCTCGCCATGGGCTGCCTCGGCTTCATCGCCTGGCTCTCGGCGCGCGGCAGCGTCTACACCATCACCAGCCGAAGGCTGGTGATGCGGATCGGCGTCGCCCTGCCGATCACCATCAACCTGCCCTTCGCGCTCGTCGCCGGCGCCGGCATGCGGCTGCGCCGCGACGGAATCGGCGATCTGCCCGTCGCGCTCAAGCCGGGGGAGCGCGTCTCCTATGCGGTGCTTTGGCCGCATGCGCGGCCTTGGCGTCTGTCGCGACCGGAGCCTATGCTGCGCTGTGTGCCGGACGCCGCTGTCGTCGGCGAGGCGCTCGGCCGGGCGCTCGCCGCCCATGCCGGGCAACCGAGCCAGGTGCGGGTCGCAGCCTCGGCGAGCACGAACGATATCCGTCTGCCGCAGGGCGCGGCTGCGGCCGGTTGAGGAGGGCGTCGCGATGCAAGCTGGAACCACAACCCAAGCGCCGACAGGCACGCTGATGCCGCGCTGGCCGCTTTTCGGCATGGCGGCGCTTGCGCTGTCGGCGCTCGCCATCGCCAGCTTCGCCCGCACCACCGGCATCGGCGTCACCGGCGTGCCCGAGAGCCCGGCGGTCGCCGCCGTCGACCTCGTCTTCGCCGATCATGACGACGGCTCGGCCAGCGTCAGCGACGCCTCGGGGCGCCGTCTCGCGACCCTCCCTGTCAGCACCGAAGGCTTCATCCGCGGCGCGACCCGCGCTCTGGTGCGAGATCGCAAGCGTCTCGGCATCGGTCCTGAAACGCCGTTCCGGCTGGAGCGCCGCGCCAATGGCCGGCTCAGCCTGAGCGACCCCGCCACCGGCGGTCGGATCGAGCTCGACGCCTTCGGACCCAGCAATTCAGGCGCCTTCGCGCGCTTCCTTCCCGCTCAAGGAGGCCGGTCATGAGCGATCTCTCGATGACAAATCAAAGCGTGGCGGAGGCCAGGCAGTTCGATGTCGGCTGCACGATCGAGGTCTCACACACTTTCGAAAGCCTGCATGCCCATGTCACCCTCGACGGCGACATCAAGATCCGCCCCGGCGACGAGGTCATCGTGCATGGCGAGCCGATCAAGGTGCCCTATGGCGAGGTGCAGAGCTTCCGCCGCGTCGCCACGGTGAAGCGCGCGAGCTGGCTGGAGCAGCTCTGGACGAAAATCTCCGGCCGCGCCGAATTCATGGAACTGCTGGAATTCAGCTTTTCGGAAAGGACCAAGCTATGAGCGCCGCAGCACTTTCGCCCGCCGGCATGCGCGCGGCCCCCAATGAAGCCACCCGCATGGCGCAGCAGGACACCATGCTGACGCCGCGCTTCTACACCACCGATTTCGAAGAGCTCGACAAGATCGACGTCACGCCGGTCCGGGCCGAATGGGACGTGCTGCTGGCGGAGATGAAGAGCGACCCCAACAAGGGCCACTTCACCCGGAACGCCGACTGGAAGCTGGAGCTGGAGAAGATCCCCGAGCCGCTGCGCAAGGAGTTCATCGACTTCCTGATCTCGTCGCTGACGGCGGAATTCTCGGGCTGCGTGCTTTATGCCGAGATGCGCAAGCGCGGCACGAACCCCGACATTTGCGAGCTGTTCAAGTATATGAGCCGCGACGAGGCCCGCCATGCCGGCTTCATCAACGACGCGCTGAAGGAATTCAGCATTGGCGTCGATCTCGGCTTCCTGACCAAGGCCAAGAAATACACCTTCTTCAAGCCGAAATTCATCTTCTACGCGACCTATCTCTCCGAGAAGATCGGCTATGCCCGCTACATCACCATTTACAGGCATCTCGAGAAGCACCCCGACAAGTGCTTCCACCCGATCTTCAAATGGTTCCGCGAGTGGTGCAATGACGAGTTCCGCCATGGCGAGGCGTTCTCGCTCCTGATGCGGGCCAATCCGCATCTCCTGACCGGCGCCAACAAGCTTTGGGTCCGCTTCTTCCTGCTCGCGGTCTACGCGACCATGTATGTGCGCGACCATGTCCGGCCGGAATTCCACAAGGCGCTCGACATCGATCCGACGGAATATGATTTCACCGTCTTCCGCACCACCTCGGAAATCTCGCGCCAGTGCTTCCCGCTGATGCTCGACACCGACAACCCGAAGTTCCGGGCCGGGCTCGAGCGCGTTCGCATCCTCGCCGGCAAGATCGCGGAAGCCTCCGAACAGGGCGGCTTCGCGGCCGGCCTGCGCAAGCGCGCCTACCAGGCCCAGGTCGGGGCGGTGCTGCTGCGGCTCTATACGCTGCCGACCATCAAGAACACGATCCCGCAGACCAGCCGGCTCCAGCCGGCCTATTGAAGGGACGAGCCCGTGGCCACCTATGGCGTGCCGATCCTCGCGACATTGATCGCCTGGTGGTTTTCCACCGGCGCGATCCTCTATCTCGATGGGCTGCCGCGCCGGACCTTCAAATGGAGCTTCGCGGCCGCCACGCTGCTCGCGCTCGCGTCGCTCTGGGGGGTGGTGGCGACATCCGGTCTGACCGGCCCGTCCGGGGCCTATCTCGCCGTGGCCTGCGCGCTGATGCTCTGGGGCTGGAACGAGATGGCCTTCCTGTTCGGCTTCATCACCGGTTCGCGCCGCGAGCCCTGCCAGCCGGGCGCGCGCGGGCTCGCACGCTTTCTGCAGGCGACGCGCGCGGTGCTGCATCACGAACTGGCTTTGCTGGCGACGCTGCTGCTGGTCGCGGCGCTGAGCTGGGGCGCCGAGAACCGGTTTGCCCTGTTGACCTTCGCCCTGCTCTTCGGCATGCGGCTCTCGACCAAACTCAACATCTTTCTCGGCGTCCCCAATACGACGATCGAGTTCCTTCCGCCCCATCTCGGCTATCTGACCTCCTATTTCCGGCAGAAGCCGATGAATCTGCTGTTTCCGCTCTCGACCACGGCCGCGACCGTCTTGACTTCGATCATTGTCGAGGAGGCGCTGGTCGCCGATGCGTTCCTGGCGACGGGCTTCACGTTGCTGGCGACGCTGGCGGCGCTCGGCCTGATCGAGCACTGGTTCCTCGTCCTGCCGCTGCCGGTGGCCGGGATGTGGGGCTGGAGCCTGGCTTCGCACCGGGACAACGCCGCGGCGCCTGCTTCGACGCTGGCGGCCGAGGCCGCGACACCGCGTGCCATTCCACGCTCATCTCTGGTTGCGTAGGACTTTAAGACCCGCAGGAGGCTGCTGATGGACTACGAGACATTTTTCCGGACGGAGCTCGATGGACTCCGCAAGGAAGGCCGCTACCGGGTCTTCGCCGATCTCGAGCGCCAGGTCGGCCATTTCCCGCGCGCCACCTTCCACGGCCCGGCGGGGCCGCGCGACGTCACCGTCTGGTGCTCGAACGATTATCTCGGCATGGGCCAGCACCCGGATGTGCTCGCCGCCATGCACAAGGCGATCGACGGCTGCGGCGCCGGCGCCGGCGGCACGCGCAACATCGGCGGCACCAATCATTATCACGTGCTGCTGGAGCAGGAGCTCGCCGATCTCCATGGCAAGGAGGCGGCGCTGCTGTTCAACTCCGGCTACATGTCGAACTGGGCCTCGCTCTCGACCTTCGCCGCCCGCATCCCCGACTGCGTGGTGCTGACCGATTCGCTCAACCACGCCTCGATGATCGAGGGCATCCGCCATTCCCGCGCCGACCGCGTCATCTTCGGCCATAACGATCCCGACGACTTGCGCCGCAAGCTGCAGGCCATCGATCCGCGTCGGCCGAAGCTGATCGCCTTCGAGTCGGTCTATTCGATGGATGGCGACATCGCGCCGATCGCGGCCTTCTGCGATCTCGCCGATGAGTTCGGCGCCATGACCTATATCGACGAGGTCCATGCCGTCGGGCTCTACGGCGCGCGCGGCGGCGGCGTCAGCGAGCGCGAGGGGCTGGCGGACCGGTTGACCGTGATCGAGGGCACGCTCGCCAAGGGTTTCGGCATCATGGGCGGCTATATCGCCGCCTCCGCCGCGACCTGCGATTTCATCCGCAGCTTCGCCTCGGGCTTCATCTTCTCGACCTCGCTGCCGCCTGCGCTCGCCGCCGGAGCGCTCGCCTCGATCCGCCATCTCAAGCAGAGCCAGTCCGAGCGCCATGGCCAGCAGGAGCGGGTTGCGTCCGTGCGCGCCCGGCTCGACGCCATCGGCATCCCGCATCTGCCCAATCCCAGCCATATCGTGCCGGTGATGGTCGGCGATCCCGTGCTCTGCAAGCGCATCAGCGACGAGCTGCTGGAGCGCTTCGACATTTATGTGCAGCCGATCAACTATCCGACCGTGCCGCGCGGCACGGAACGCCTGCGCCTCACGCCCTCGCCGCTGCATTCCGACGCCGACATCGACCATCTCATCGGCGCGCTGACCGCGATCTGGGGTCAGGTCGGGCTGAAGCTGGCGGCGTAAGCGGAAAGTCTGGCCGCCGCGTCATGCCGGGCTCGCGCCTGCGGCGCGCCCCGGAATGACGGCAGTGGGGTTCGCGCCGGCGTCCGGCGCCCGCCTCAGATGGCGGCCAGCGCCTGGGTGAGATCGGCGATCAGGTCATCCGCATGCTCCAGCCCGATGGACAACCGGATCATCCCCTCGGTCACGCCCATCGAAGCCCGCACCTCGGGCGAGAAGCGCTGATGCGTCGTCGTTGCCGGATGCACGATCAGGCTCTTGGCGTCGCCGAGATTGTTCGAGATCCGGATGAGCTTGACGGCGTTCAGCAGGCGGAACGCCGCGTCCTTGCCGCCGGCGACCTCGAAGGCGATCAGCGTCGAGGGGCCGCTCATCTGCTTGGCGATGGTGGCGGCCTGCGGATGGTCGGCGCGGCCCGGAAAGATCAGCCGGGTCAGCTTGTCCTGTCCGGCGAGCCAATCCGCCACCTGGCCGGCGCTGCGGGCCTGACGCTCGATGCGCAGCGGCAGCGTCTCCAGCGCCTTCAGCATCACCCAGGCGTTGAAGGGGGACAGCGCCGGTCCGGTCTGGCGCAGGAACGTCTGGACATGGGTGGTGATGAACGCTTCCGAGGCCAGGATCAGCCCGCCCAGGCAACGGCCCTGCCCATCGATATGCTTGGTCGCGGAATAGACCACGCAATCGGCCCCCAATTCGAGCGGGCGCTGGAACAGTGGCGTGGCGAAGACATTGTCGACCACCAAGGTCGCGCCGATCTCCCGGGCGACCGCGGCGACCGCGGCGATGTCGATGACCTCGAGCGTCGGATTGGAGGGGCTCTCGAGAAACAGCACCTTCGTGTTCGGCCGCACCGCCGCGCGCCAGGCCGCGATGTCGGTCCCATCCACCAGCGTCGACGCCACGCCATAGCGCGGCAGATGCTCCTCGACGACATAGCGGCAGGAGCCGAACAGCGCCTGGGCCGCCACGACATGGTCGCCGGCCTTGACCTGGCCCATCACTGCGGCCGTGACGGCCGCCATGCCCGTCGCGGTGGCGCGGCAGGCCTCCGCCCCCTCGAATGCGGCCATGCGCTGCTCCAGCATCGCCACCGTCGGATTCGAAAAGCGGGCGTATTGAAAGCCGGGATCCTTGTTGAGAAAGCGGGCTTCGCATTGCTCGGCGCTGTCATAGACATGGCCCTGCGTCAGAAACAGCGCCTCGGAGGTCTCGCCGAACTGGGAGCGCATCGTCCCGGCATGGACCAGGCGGGTTTCCGGGTGAAGCGCCCTGGCGCCATCCTGCGAATTCGACATGACAAAACGTCCCAAACGTCCGATAAAACGGACAGCGGGAATATCATCGTGCCGAGCGGCCGTAAAGCCGGATGATTATTCTCCGCCAGTCG
>JBKBRD010000070.1:0-11294 GCA_046292405.1 Allobosea sp.
GAGCATTCAACCCTATCCACGAAACGACTCGGGCTTCTAGTGCGAAATTGCAACAATGCCCGCCGTTCAGATGGCCCGTGAAAGTTTTCTGGACAGTTCGCGAAGGCTGACCAGATCGTCCAAGGCTTTGTCATCCGGGAGCGCAACGCGCCATGCGCCCGTTGGTTTCCTCACCATGCGAAAGCTCGGTCAACATGGCTAACGAATCTCGCATGAACGCGACGGACTCGACGGAAGCCGCGCCTACAACCAGGGGATGACTCGCCCAGTGCGGGACATGTATTCGGTATATTCAGCGCCGAACCCATCGATCATCAAGCGCTCTTCATGGCCGACGCGGAAGAAATACAGGGTCCCGAACCCGACCATCCCGGAAAAACCGGCGATCCAGTTGGGCAGCAGCAGAGCCTGGGCGATCGCCCAAAGCCAGAAGGCCGAATACATGGGGTGGCGCACGTAACGATAGACGCCGCCCGTCACCAGCCTGTGGCTGTCGCGCAAATCCAGCGACACCGACCAGTTGCGTCCCAGCGCCCGATGCGTCCGATGAAACAGAACGAGCGCTCCGGCCGCCACGAAAGCGCCGATCCAGGCGAGAACCGGCTGGAACGGGTAATTGGCGAAGCGGAACGCGCCGGTCGCCACATAAATGAAGGGAATCAGCCCGAGCCCGGAAAAGGAGATCGCCAGCAGCACGATCTCGCGCATGCCGCGGGCGCTGCGCGCCACCGGCGTCTTGCGAGCCCGGCGCTCATGGGGAATGCGGATCACATACCAGCCGACGGCCAGCATGACATAAAGGATCTTTGCGACCGTAACCGTCATCGTGCATCCGTTATCGCGGGGGTAGCCGCCGCCTGCGGCGCGCGCAGCGTTTCGATCAGGCTGCCATCGGCGTCGATATAGCCCATCGCCCCCTCCGGCGCCCGCAGCTGCAGCTCGGTGCGCAGAGGGCCGCACGCGAGCATGAAATAGTCGTAGACGGCGCGCCTGTCATTGGCCCTGACGAACATGCAGTGCACCTTGTAGGCGTTCAGCCGAATCGCCGCGTAGCGCTCCGGCGTCAGCAGGCGGCGCAGGCTGATCGCCCGGACCAGCGGAGAGGCTCGGTTCGCGAGGCCCATCGCAGCCAGCGGATCGGGCGAGAAGAAATTGATGAGATCGGAGCGCGCCTGGACATCGGCCCAGAACACGCTCGGACAGGCGCTGACGCGCGCGAGGCTGGCGCGCAGGCCCTTGGCGGCGCGATGCAGCCCAAGCTTCAGGATCGAGGAGCCGGCCGTGACCAGGACGAGCTGCGGCGCGGGGCGGCCCGCCTCGCGCTCCAGAGTGATCGCGGCGTCGACCAGCTGCACCGCCAGCACCGCGCCCAGGCTGTGGCCGATCACCACGACCTCGTCGAATGCGCCCGAACCCGCCTCATGCGCCAGTTGGGCGGCGATCCGCCCGATCCGCCCATCGAGTTCGCCATGGCCGGAACGGACGAGCTCGCGCGCAAAGATCCAATCGTCGAACAGCAGGCCGAGATGGATGCGCTTCTGGGCCAGCAGGATCAGGCCGATGAAGCTCGCCAGTCCCAGCAGGAGGCCCGCGACCGCCGAGCCGGTCCATGAAGCGGCCAGCATGGCGACGCCCGCCGCGACGGCGAGAATGCCGAGAAAGACCAGCACCGGAAACAGGAAGAACAGCGCGTAGCGCCAGCTATGCCGCAGATAGCCCCACAGCGCCCCGCCAGCGATGAAATCCGCCAGCGCCAGCACGCCTTCCGGGATCCGGCGCCAGACCGGCCGACGATGCAGCGCGACGATGACGTCATCCCAGCGCAACAGGCAGTGCTGGGTTTCCACCCGCCAGTTCGGCCCCGCGGCGACGACGCTCCAGCAGGCCCGGTCCGCCTCGATCTCCGGCGGCGTTGCAGAGGCTGTCAGCGACCACACGCCCTGAAAGCGCGCCAGGCCGCGGCTGAACCGGCCATGCACGCTCGCGGGCGGGTCCGGATCGAACCCCGCGACATGATACACGCGTCGTCTGGACACGACGGAATCGCCCATGGCTTGGCTGCCCTGCCCCCTGCGGTCGGCGGCGCCGCCAGCGCCCCGCCCGTCGAGCGATGCTTAACGGATCGAGCAGGAAAGGGGAATCGCGTTTTGGGGCGCATATCCGGCCCCTCGGCCCACCCGAGCGCTCCGAGCCGCAGTCGCGCCCGCGACAGCCTGCGCAAGGGTGCGGGCGTGGCCCCCCATGGCCGGGCAAGGGCAATGTCGCGCCCGCCAGCGCCTCGGCCGGTTCGCGGTGCGTCCAATGGCGCTGGCGGCCGATCGGCTTGCGCCGGACCATGCCGATCCCCCGCCGCCCGCGCAGCGCTCCGGCGATGCAAGGCTGTGGTGCGACAGCCTATCCCAGGACGGAACGGCTCGGCCCCTCTGTCGTTTCTGTTCGAGCACCTCACCTCGGCCTCTCGATCAGGATATCCGCATGCGCCGCGTCCACACCATGCCTTTTGGCGCCGGAATCGCCGAAGGGGCGGTTCAATTTTCGCTGTGGGCGCCGTCGGCCCCAAAGGTCACCGTGCTGATCGACGGCGCCGAGCGGCCCATGACCGCCGAGGCCGATGGCTGGCACCGGCTGACCGACCCGCAGGCCCGGCCGGGCTCGCTCTACCGCTACCGCATCGCCGACGGGCTTGCGATCCCGGATCCCGCCTCGCGCTTCCAGCCCGACGACATCGACGGGCCGAGCCTGGTGGTCGACCCCGCCGCCTTCGCCTGGACCGATGGCGACTGGCGCGGGCGCCCCTGGGAAGAGGCGGTGATCTACGAGGCTCATGTCGGCACGGCCACGCCAGAGGGCACTTTCGCAGCGCTGGCGGCGAAGCTGGACCATCTGGCCGAGCTCGGGATCACCGCGCTGGAGCTGCTCCCGGTCGCGGATTTTCCGGGGGATCGCGGCTGGGGCTACGACGGCGTGCTGCATTACGCGCCCGATCACGCCTATGGCGCGCCAGACGACCTGAAGCGCCTGGTCGATGCGGCGCATCGCAGGGGGATCATGGTCCTTCTCGACGTGGTCTACAATCATTTCGGACCGTCGGGGAACTACCTGCCGACCTATGCGGCGTCGTTCTTCACCGAGCGTCACCAGACGCTGTGGGGCGCGGGCATCAATTTCGACGGCGACGCCGCCGCCGTGGTGCGCGACTACTTCGTCCATAACGCGCTCTATTGGCTGGAAGAGTACCATTTCGACGGGCTGCGCCTCGATGCGGTCCACGCCATTGCCGACGACAGCAGCCGCCACGTCATCGGCGAGCTGGCCGAGCGCGTGCGCGAGGGGCTACCTGGACGCGACATCCACCTCGTGCTCGAGAACGCCGCCAATGAGGCGCGCTGGCTCGAACGCGACGCCTCCGGCCGGCCAAAGCTGCACAGCGCGCAATGGACCGACGACACGCACCATGCCTGGCATCGCCTGCTGACGGGGGAGACCGACGGCTATTATGCCGATTACGACGACCCCGTCGGACTTCTCGGGCGTTGTCTGGCGGAGGGTTTCGCCTATCAGGGCGAGTTCTCCGCTCATGAGGGGGCCGTCCGCGGCGAGGCTTCCGGGCATCTGCCCCCTTCCGCCTTCGTCAACTTCCTCCAGAACCATGACCAGGTCGGCAACCGGGCGCAGGGCGAACGCCTTGGCGCCCTCGCCGATCCGGCGAAGCTGGCGCTCGCGCGGGCGGGGCTGCTGCTCTCCCCGCAGATCCCGATGCTGTTCATGGGCGAGGAATGGCAGGCCTCCACCCCCTTCCAGTACTTCGTCGATTTCGCCGATCCGGACCTGTCCCGCGCCGTGAGGGACGGGCGGCGGCGGGAGTTCGGCGGCTTCGGCGCGTTCGCAGGCGAGGCGGTTCCGGACCCGACCGATCCTCAGACCTTCCTGCGCTCGCGCCTCGACTGGTCGGAAATCGCGCGTGCGCCCCATGCCGATGTGCTGGCGGAGACCAAGGCGCTGCTGCGCCTGCGGCGTGAGCGGGTGGCTCCGCTGACAAAGACCCGCTTTTTCGGCGGGGAGGCCCAGCGCCCTACCCCCGACACGCTGGATGTCCGCTGGAGCTTCGCTGGCGGCAGCCTGCGCTTCATCGCCCATTTCGGCGGGGGCGAGGCAGTTCTTGACGATGCGGAAGCGGCAGACAGGATCTGGGCCAGCCCCGGAATCGAGACTGGCGACAGATTGCGGCTGCAGGCTTGGACGGGCGCATTCCTGGTGAGCCCCCGATGACCGGTCCCGAGCTGACAGCGCCTCTGCAAGATGAGGCGCGCCCGGGCGCTCCGCTTCCCCCGGAGGGGCGAGGTGGCGAGCCGCATGAGACACTGGCGCCGCCGCCGCCGCGCGCGACCTATCGGCTGCAATTCCATGCGGGCTTCGGCTTCGACGATGCTGTGGCCATCGTGCCATATCTGGCGCGGCTGGGCGTCAGCCATGTCTATGCCTCGCCGATCCAGACAGCGCGGCCGGGCTCGACCCATGGCTACGACATCGTCGACCACGCGCGGATCAATCCGGAGCTGGGCGGGGAAGACGGCTTCCTGAGATTGTCGGAGGCGCTGAAGCGGCATGGGCTCGGCCTGATCCTCGACATCGTGCCCAACCATATGGGGATCGGCGGCGCCGATAACGCCTGGTGGCTGTCGGTCATCGAGTGGGGCCGGCTCTCGCCCCACGCCGTCACTTTCGACATCGACTGGGACAGGCTCGGCGCCAACGGCAAGCTGGTTCTCCCCTTCCTCGGCAAGCGCTATGGCGACGCGCTGGAGGCAGGGGAATTGAAGCTGGCGCGGGACGAAAGCGGCGGCGGCTTCAGTGTCTGGCATTTCGAACACCGTTTCCCGATCTGCCCGCTGACCTATCCGATCCTTCTCGACCGAGTGCTGATCCTGGTCGCCGCGCCAGCGATGCCCGAATACCGGGAACTGCTCGCCATTTCGTCGCGGCTGCGAACGCTGTCGGAGACTGCAGCCGGCGCCGCAGACGGCGTCGTCGAGGAATGCGAAGCGCTCAAGCGACGGCTCGCGCTTGTCTTCGCCGCCTCCCCGGAGGTGACGCAAGCGGCGGAGCGGGCGCTGGATCTCGTCAACGGCGCCAAAGGCATTCCCGAGAGCTTCGACACGCTGCACCGCATGCTGGAGCTGCAGAGCTACCGGCTGGCGAACTGGCGCGTGGCCGCGAGCGACATCAACTATCGCCGCTTCTTCGACATCAACACGCTGGCTGGGGTGCGCGTCGAGGAAGCCGCAGTGTTCGAGCGAACCCATGCGCTCATTCTCGATCTCGTGCGGGCCGGCCGCCTCCAGGGACTGCGGATCGACCATATCGACGGCCTCGCCGATCCCGAGGGCTATGTCCGGACGCTCCAGGAGCAAGTTGGTCCGGGTTTCTACATTCTGGTCGAGAAGATCCTCGGCCATGGCGAGGCGCTTCGGCCATGGCCGATAGCGGGCACCACGGGCTACGAGGTGCTCAACCTGATCGACGGGAGCTTGATCGACCGCGCCGGGGCCGAGGCGATCGAAGCAGCTTACCGCGAGATCTCCGGACAGCAGGAGAGCTTCGAAGAGCTGCTGCGGCGCGCCAAGCGGGAGACGCTGCTTGCGAGCTTCGCAAGCGAGCTCGAGGTCCTTGTCTCCGACCTCGCCCGGCTCGCCCATGGCGACCGGAGCAGCCGCGACTATACGATCCATGCAATGCGGCAGGTGCTGACGGAGATCATCGAGCGGCTGCCGGTCTATCGCAGTTACATCGCGACCGAGCCTGCGGACGAAGACCGGTCGCTGATCGCCGAGACGGTTGCGGCCGCCATTGCCGGCACGTCGATGCCCGACACATCGCTGCATCGGTTCGTGGCCCGGCTTCTGCTCGGCGAGGCCGGCGAGACGATGACGGCGCCGCCGGCGCCCGAGCATCTCGCCCGGTTTCGCCGCCGTTTCCAGCAGCTCAGCGGCCCGGTCACCGCCAAAAGCCTGGAGGATACGCTGTTCTACCGCTTCGGCCCCTTGCTCGCGCTCAACGAGGTCGGCGGCGAGCCGAGCCATCACGGCGTCGCGCTGGAGGATTTCCACGCCGCCAATGCCGAGCGGCGCCGCGCCTGGCCGCATGCAATGATCGCGACGGCGACGCACGACACCAAGCGGGGCGAGGACGGACGCGCGCGCCTGCTGGCGCTGACGGAGATGCCGCAGCGCTGGCGCGAGGCCAGCCGCCGCTGGCAGAGCATGAGCCAGGCGCTGGCCGCCGGCCGGGCTCTGCCCGACGCCAATGACCGGCAGATGATCCTGCAGCAGCTGCTGGCGTCCTGGCCGTTCGCGCTGCTGGACGGGGACGACGCCGCAGAGCTCGAGGAATTTTGCGGGCGAATGCAGGGCTGGGTCGAGAAGGCGTTGCGCGAGGCCAAGCGCCGCACCAGCTGGATCAACCCCAACGAAGCCTATGAAAATGCGGCCAAGGAGCTGCTCGCGGCGGCGCTCGCACCCGGCAGCGCCTTTCTCACGGGCTACCGCCCGCTGGCGCAAGACCTCGCGCGGCGCGGCATGCTGCGCGGGCTGAGCCGGACGGTGCTGAAGCTCACTCTTCCGGGCGTGCCCGACTTCTACCAGGGCAGCGAATTCTGGGACTTGTCCCTGGTAGACCCGGATAACCGCCGGCCGGTGGATTACCGGGCCCGCAGCCAGGCCCTGGAGGCAGAGGGCGACATGGCGTCCTTGCTGGCGTCCTGGCCCGACGGGCGCGTCAAGCAGCGCGTCGTCGCCAGCTTGCTGAAGGATCGCGCCGCCTGTCCCGCACTCTACGCCGAGGGCGACTACGAGCCGCTCGCGCTGCAGGGCAGGCGCGCGGGAGATCTGCTCGGCTTCTCGCGTCGCCACCCCTCGGGCGAGATGCGCGTGATCGTGACCCGCATCGCCGGTTCGGAGTCGGCGCTGGAGACGGCGCCGCTGGGCGCGCATTGGCGCGGCGTCAGCGCCGCCGGCGGCGCGGGCGTCTGGGAGGAGATCCTGTCGGGCCGGAGGATGACCGGCGGTCATGACGGGCTCGACATCGCCGAGGTCCTGGCCGCGGCGCCCGTGGCGGTGCTGCGCAGGCGTTGACGGCGCCCAGCCGCGATCGGTTCTCCGCCCAGCGGCGGGCGGGCAGAGTGCGGCCCCCTGGGCTTGGAACGTCGCGCGCGCTGGGCGGTTGCTTAGGCACACCCCAAGCGGAGATGCGATCATGCCCGCCAAATCCAAAGCTCAGCAGAAGGCGGCCGGCGCCGCGCTTGCCGCCAAGCGCGGCGAAGCGAAGACCAGCGAACTCAAAGGCGCCTCCAAGTCGATGGCCAAGTCGATGAGCGAGGAGGAACTCCACGATCTCGCCTCGACCAAGCGCAAGGGCAAGCCAGAACACGCCGCGAAATCCTGACGTATCCGGAGCCGATAATGACCGACCATCCCAAACCTCCCTTTCCCGAACAGCAGCAATCCATGCCGGGCTCGACCGCCCGCATGGATCCCACGCCCGATCATGGCGAGCAGTCCTACAAGGGCTCCGGCAAGCTCGCCGGCAAGCGCGCCATCATCACCGGCGGCGATAGCGGCATTGGGCGGGCCGTCGCCATCGCCTTTGCCCGCGAAGGCGCCGACCTGCTGATCTCCTATCTCGACGAGGACCAGGACGCCGCAGAGACCAAGCACTGGGTCGAGCAGGCCGGGCGAAAGGCCATCCTGGTTCCAGGCGACATCCAGTCATCCGCGCATTGCCGCGAGATCGTCGACCAGGCCGTCGCCGAACTCGGCGGCGTCGACATCCTCGTCAACAATGCGGCTCACCAGGCGACCTTCGAGGATATCGGGGAGATCAGCGACGAGGAGTGGGAGCTGACCTTCAAGGTCAACATCCACGCGATGTTCTACCTCACCAAGGCGGCCGTGCCGCACATGGCGCCGGGCAGCGCCATCATCAACACCGCCTCGGTCAACGCCGACATGCCCAACCCGACGCTGCTCGCCTATGCGACGACGAAGGGGGCGATCCAGAACTTCACGGCCGGGCTGGCGCAGCTCCTCGCGGAAAAACAGATTCGCGCCTATACGGTCGCGCCCGGGCCGATCTGGACCCCGCTGATCCCTTCGACGATGAGCCCCGATACGGTGGCGAATTTCGGCAAGCAGGTTCCGATGAAGCGCCCCGGACAGCCGGCCGAACTCGCGACGGCCTATGTCATGCTGGCCGACCCGTTATCGAGCTACGTCTCCGGCGCGACGATCGCGGTGACCGGCGGCAAACCGATTCTGTGATCCTGGGGAGCAAGCGATGAACTGGATCACGGCGATCGGCTTCGGCGCGGCCCTGTGCTCGACGGTGAGCTTCGTGCCCCAGGCCTGGCGGATCGTGAGGACACGCGACACTTCGGCGCTTTCGGCGCCGATGTATGTCATCACCACAATCGGCTTCCTGCTATGGCTGATCTACGGGATCATGAAGGGCGAGTGGCCGCTCATCATCACCAATGCCATCTGCTTCCTCCTCGCCGGCTTCATCCTGGCGATGACGCTGGCTTCGCCCAAGCAGAAGGCCGCCGTGTCCGACGCGCTGCAGTGACGGCCTCAGGGGTCGGGAAGCAGGCCGCGCAACCGACCGTCAGACCGGACCAGGAGGGGACGTCACTGCAAGCTCGCCCCTGGACGTAGCGTGCAAGCCCGCCATCGGCGGCAAACAGCAGGCACAGGCTCGCGCGCGACATGCGAAAGCGGCAGCTTTTCGGTCGGCTGCCGCGATGTCGCTGTCCGATCGCGACCAGACCTCCGCAAACTGATCGGCGAGCAGGCAAGCCCGACGGTCGGCCCGCCTGCGCTGCAGCTGGTGAGTGCGCGACGCGGACGGGCTTCTGGTAAATTACGTACCAAAACGGCGGAAATCGGCCCTTGAGCCGGCTCGCATTCGTAGCAAGACCGCAACAATCGACTAATTTTCGGCAAAACCGGGAAACAAGGGCCGCCAGCCCCTTGCGCTCGCAGCGACCTTACACCTTACCTAACGTAATCTACCCGCCTTTGCCTCGACTGGATTCGATATGCTGGCCTGCGCCTCCCTGCGTCGCTCGACCGCTCTCACCGGCGGCGTCCTCGCCGCTCTGCTGACGGTGCTGCCCTCGCCCCAACCGCTGCACGCCCAGAATGTGACGATCACCACGCCGCAGAGAGGCGCGGACGGTGCTCCCGGGTCTGCTTCTTCTCCTTTCAGCCCGGCCGATAGTGGCGGTAACGGCGTCACGGGTTATCAATACAGCCAGAGCGGTACGGTGACCGTCGATGCGACCGTCACCGGCGGCGCCGGCGGCAACGGCGGCGTCGGCGGCTCCAGCGTCGTGGGCAATGGCGGCGCGGGCGGATTTGGCGGCATAGGCCTTTCCTTGAGCGGGGGGCAGGGGGCCCAGTTCAATGCAGCCATCAGTGGCGGCGCGGGCGGCCCGGGCGGCGTATCCCTTGGTGAAAGGGGCGGCGCGGGCGGTGAGGGCGGCGCGGGCCTGCGGTTCGCCAATGGCGGCACGGCGACGATCAATGCGGCGGTCACGGGGGGCACGGGGGGCGCAGGTGGTGCAAGCGGCGCTGGCTCTCCGGGCGCGGGCGGCGCGGGCGGCGCGGGCATTACCGGCTTCGGCTTGACCCTGACGCTCGGCAGCAACGCGACGATCGCCGGTGGCCTTTCGGGCGACGGCCTCGCGCGCGCCAATGCCCTCGCCTTCACCGGCGGCGCCAACATCCTGTCGATCGAGGCCGGCGCAAGGCTGACCGGCAACATCTCGCTGGGCACGAACACGACGACGCTCCAGTTCGCCCAGACGAACGATTACACCCTGAGCAACGTGATCTCCGGGGCCGG
Source organism: Allobosea sp. (assembly GCA_046292405.1). GTDB lineage: Bacteria > Pseudomonadota > Alphaproteobacteria > Rhizobiales > Beijerinckiaceae > Allobosea. Next base: position 9,901 of record JBKBRD010000070.1, read on the forward strand.
CGCCGTCAGCAAGACCGGCGCGGGCACGCTGTATCTGACCGGGGCCAACACCTATACGGGCGGGACGAGGATCGATAACGGGGCTCTCATCATCGGCGACGGGGGCAGGAGCGGCTCCATCGTCGGCGATGTCGTCAACAACACCGCCCTCGCCTTCTACCGCTCCGACGACACCAGCTTCGCCGGCGCGATCTCCGGAATGGGCGTGGTCCATAAGGCCGGCGCGGGCAGCCTGACCCTGAGCGGGACCAACACCTATGCGGGCGGGACGAAGATCCGCGAGGGGACGATCAAGGTCTCGACGGACGCCAATCTCGGCGCGGCTTCTGGCATTCTGACGCTCGACGGTGGCACGCTCGCCGCCACGGGCAGCTTCAATTCCGCTCGATCGGTCGAGCTCGGGGACGGTGGCGGAACCATCGACACCGTCGACCCCACCGCATTGACCCTCTCCGGTATGGTCGCCGGGGCGGGCCGCCTGGCGAAAACGGGCTTCGGATTGCTGACTCTGACCGGCGCGAACACCTATTCGGGCGGCACCACCATCACCGCCGGCACCCTGCAGATCGGCAATGGCGGCACGAGCGGCTCGATCAACGGCGATGTGACGAACAACGCCACCCTCGCCTTCAACCGCTCCGACGACACCGTCTTCGCCGGCGCGATCTCCGGCTCCGGCTCTGTCCGCAAATCGGGCGCGGGCACGCTCACCCTGACCGGCGCGAACACCTATTCGGGCGGCACCTCAATCAGCGCCGGCACGCTGCAGATCGGCGACGGCGGCACGAGCGGCTCGCTCACCGGCGATGTCGGCAATCTGGGCGTCCTCGCCTTCGACCGCTCCGACGCTTCCGTCTTCGCGGGCAAGATCTCCGGCCGTGGCTCCGTCCGCAAATCGGGCGCGGGCACGCTGACGCTCACGGGCGTCAGCACCTATAGCGGCGCGACCACGGTGTCGTCCGGCCGGCTCGCGGTCAACGGCTCGATCGCCTCGTCGAGCGTGGCGGTGAATGCCGAGGGCACGCTCGGCGGCTCGGGCACGGTCGGACATGTCACGGTGGCGGGCGGCGGCACGCTGGCGCCGGGCAATTCGATCGGGACGCTCAGCGTCGCCGGCAATCTCGCTTTCACCGCCGGCTCGACCTATGCGGTCGAGGTCTCGCCTTCGGCCTCCGACCGGGTCGACGTCACCGGCACGGCGACGCTGGGCGGGGCCAGGGTCGCGGCGAGCTTCGCGCCGGGCGCCTATGTCGCGAAGCAATACGCCATCCTCACCGCGACCGGCGGCGTTGTCGGCGCCTTCGGGCCGAAGGTCGACACCAACCTGCCCTCCGGCTTCAGCGCTTCATCGACGAGTTGGCCCCGCGCGACGTGGTGACGGCGGCGATCCTGCG
>JBKBRD010000071.1:0-11145 GCA_046292405.1 Allobosea sp.
GTCGGCATCGACCAGTTGCACCAGCCGCAGCTCGGTCTTGCCGCGCAGATATTTGAGATTGGCGGTCTCGAAGCTCTGGATGATCACGGGCGAGGATTTGCTGGTCCAGCCAGCGGTTTTCAGCATGTCGAGCAGGCGATCCTCCAGCGGCAGGCCGATGGCGGCATGGAAGATCGGGTGCTTGGTCTCGGGATAGATGCCGATGGTGCGGCCGGTGCGGGCGCTTTCGGCCTTGGCGAGATCGATCACCTCCTGCAGGGTCGGGATCTTGTATTTGCCGTTATGCGACTGGTCGCGATCGGCAAAGGCCTGCTTGGCGCGCAGCGTCTTGATTTCGGCGAGGGTGAAATCGCCCGCGAACCAGTCGGTGGTGTCGACGCCATCGACCTTGCGGGTGGTCTTGCGGCTGGCGAATTCGGGGCGGGTCGAGACGTCGGTCGTGCCGCTCAGCATCGGCTCATGACGCGCGACCAGAACGCCGTCCTTGGTTGCGACCAGATCGGGCTCGATGAAATCGACGCCCTGCGCGATGGCCAGCCGATAGCCTTCGAGGGTGTGTTCCGGCAGGGTTCCCGGCGCGCCGCGATGCCCGACGACCAGCGGGCGCTCGCCGTTCAGGGTCGGCAGCGTCTGGGCAATGGCCCCGCCCCAGGCGACGCAAGCGAGCACGACCGCAGCCAGAGTTCCACGTATTGCCATGACCTATCCTCCCGATCCGTTGGCGCGAGCTTTGGCCGGGAGATGTGACAGGGTTTTGACTGGCGGCGCGCTTATTCGGCGGCGACGATCTGCGGGGCCTGCGCCGGCTTGGCCGTGCGGCGGTCCATGTCGGCGACCATCTTGCGCACGATGCCGCTGGCGGTCTTCTCGAACATAAAGGGCAGGATGGCGTGCACGAGCGCGCAGAAACCGGCCGCGAACATCTTGCCGGAATAGCGGATCGCGACCCCGAAATGTTCGGTATAGCTCTCGCCGACCGATGCCGGATGGGTGGTGAACAGCTGGGTGACGCTGCGCTCGGACATGGGTGACCTCCTCCTGATCCCGCTCATCATGCAGCGGAACGCCAGGATGAAATCCCAACTTCGTCGGTGACTCGGCCATTTATCGGGATAAACTGCGCTGAAATTCGCAGAGGTCGAGATGGTGTCCCACAATCCTAAACTGGACGATTACGACCTCGCAATTCTCCGGGAATTGCAGCGCGATTCCACGCATAGCGTCGAGGATCTGGCGGCCCGGGTTCATCTGTCGCGCAATGCCTGCTGGCGTCGCGTTAAACTGCTGGAGGAGGCCGGGATCATCCGCGCGCGCGTGGCCCTGGTCGATGCGGCCAAGCTCAATGCCGGCCTGACCGTGCTGATCCGGATCCGCGCCGGCCAGCACAGCGCCGACTGGTCGCAGCGCTTTCGCGACGCCATCAGGGCGCTGCCCGAGATCGTCGGGGCTTATCGGACTTCCGGCGAAATCGACTATATTCTGCGCGCCCGCGTGCCTGACGTCGCGGCTTACGACCGGCTCTACCAGCGCCTGATCGCCCGCGTCGACATGGTCGATGTCGCCGCGAGCTTCGTCATGGAGGAGATCAAGGACACCACGGAGGTGCCGCTCGGCTATGCCTGAGCGGGCAGGGGCCCTGCCGGCTCAGAGGCGGTTCTCCAGCGTCGTCTTGGCGTCGAGGCGCTTGGCCGGCGGCGGGGTCAGGTCGGGCTGGGGCGTGGCGGCGCAGCCGGCAAGCGACAGCGCGAGCAGTCCGGCGAGGGTGAGGCGGGCGAAATCGAGCATGGGAAAACCTGTCCTGTTGGTGCGAGCCGACCGGCCGACTCGCGAATGCGCCTTGCGCTTGCGGCCGAAACGTGAATCGCTCCCGCTCGAGACCGGAGGATGTCGCGCGACGGCCGGGCGAGGCAAGACTGCTCGCCGCCGGCCTGGCGACCGGGTCTTCCGCCGTCGCGGCCCTGGCGTCAAGCCTGTGGTCGCAGTCTGAAACGAGACGAAATCAAAGCCGAAAGTCGCCATGACGCCAGCCGCCCGCATCAGCGCCGCCATCGAGGTGCTGGAGGATCTGATCCAGCGCCGCCGTCCCGCCGCCGACGCTTTGAAGGATTGGGGGTTGGCGCGGCGCTTCGCGGGGTCGAAGGACCGCGCCGCCGTGGCCTCGCTGGTCTACGACGCCTTGCGCCGGCGCGCATCGTCGGCTTTCGCGATGGGCGACGAGACGCCGCGCGGGCTCGTCCTGGGCATGCTGGCCAGCCTGCGCGGACTCGGCCTGGAGGAGATCGCAGGGCTGTGCACGGGCGAGCACCACGCGCCGGCGCCGCTGTCGGAGGCGGAGATCGACGCGCTCGCGCAGTTCTCGGTCGCGACCGCGCCCGACTGGGTGAAGGCCGACGTGCCCGAATGGCTCTGGCCGTCCTTCGCCGCAGCCTTCGGCCAAAGCGCCGTGAGCGAAGGCCAGGCGCTTGCCGCCCGCGCGCCGATCGATATTCGCGCCAATAGGCTGAAGACGAGCCGCGATCAGCTCCTGCGCGAGCTGGAGCATCTGGGCCCCGAGCCGGGGGCCTGGTCGCCCGACGCGCTGCGCTTCCAGCCGGGACATGACGGGCGCGGCCCCTCGCTGCAGACCGAGCCGAGCTTCTTCTCCGGCGGCTTCGAGATCCAGGACGAGGGCTCGCAGCTCGTGACGCTGCTCGCCGGCGCGCAGCCTGGCCAGCTGGTCGTCGATCTCTGCGCCGGCGCCGGCGGCAAGACGCTGGCGCTCGCCGCGATCATGGGCAACCAGGGCCTGATCTACGCCACCGATCTCGACAGCCGCCGACTCGCGCCGCTGCATGAGCGGCTGGCGCGCTCGGGCGCGACCCTGGTCGAGATCCGCATCCCCCGCTCACGCGGGCACGAGCCGCTGGAGGAGATCAAGGGGCAGGCCGATTGCGTGCTCGTCGACGCGCCCTGCACCGGTTCTGGCACGTGGCGGCGCAATCCCGATGCGAAGTGGCGGGTGCGTCCGGGCGCTCTCAGCGAGCGGATCAAGGATCAGGCCGAGGTTCTCGACCGCGCCGCGCGGCTGGTGAAGCCCGGCGGGCGCATCGCCTACATCACCTGCTCGCTCTTGCCGGAGGAGAATGACGACGCCATTGCAGGGTTTCTGGCGCGGCGTCCTTCCTTCCGCACGCTCGACATCGCAGCTCTGCTGACCTCGCCCGATGCTGATTTCAGCCTGCTGGCCGGCTGCGCGACGCGCTATGGCCTGCAACTGACGCCCTTGCGCACGGGAACCGACGGGTTTTATCTGAGCGTTCTGCAGGGGACGTGATGATAGCCGCATTGGGGGCTGGCGCATGCCGAAACTCGTAATCGAAGATGTCGAGCCGGATCTCGTGAGTCGATTGCAGGACCGAGCGGCCGCCCGGCATCAGACCGTGGATCAACTGCTTCATGAGATTCTCCAGCGCGCTGCGCCTTCGCGCCAAGTCGCGGCGGGAGCGCTGCGGCGGATCCGCGGGATGACGCCGGCGAAGCCGCAAAGCGACAGCACGGTGTTGATCCGGCGATTGCGGGATGGCTGACGGGCTCGTTCTCGACGCCAATGTCATCGTTAAGCTAGTCGTTGAAGAACCACGCTCAACGTTGGCGCAAGCAATTTTCGACGATGAGCGCTTTGACTTCTGGATTCCTTCGCACGCATTGGCGGAAGTTATGGAAGTGCTGTGCCGCAAGCTGCGACGAGGCGAGATCGTCTAGGCGCAATTGCGCGAGGCCGGCAACTGGCTGCCCGGCACGTTCCTTACCGTCCCGCTCGACAATCTCCTCGACGCCGCGCTCGACATCGCCCTGCGGAATCGCGTTTCGATTTACGATTCAGTCTATTTGGCTTTGGCTTGTGCCCGCGATCTGAGGCTGGTGACTGACGACAGGCGTTTCGTCGAGCGGTTGTCGGGGGTCGAAGAAAGACAGCGCACAGTGCTGCTTGAGCATGCGGCCTCACACCTATTCGCTCCAGCGCCAAAAAATCCGAGTTGAATGAGCTGACGCATATCGTTACGCCGCTCCGCATGACCCAGCACCACGACTCCATCCTGATCATCGACTTCGGCAGCCAGGTGACGCAGCTGATCGCGCGTCGCGTGCGCGAGATCGGCGTCTATTGCGAGATCGCGCCGTTCCAATCGGCGTCGGAGGCGTTTCAGCGCATCCGGCCCAAGGGCGTGATCTTCTCCGGCGGGCCGGCCTCCGTCCCCGATGAAGGCAGCCCGCGCGCGCCGCAGGAGGTGTTCTCCTCGGGGCTGCCGCTGCTCGGCATCTGCTACGGCCAGCAGACGATGGCGCAGCAGCTCGGCGGCAAGGTCGAGAGCGGCCACGCCGCCGAATTCGGCCGGGCCGATGTCGAGATCGTCAAGCCATCGGCGCTGTTTTCAGGCATCTGGGAGGAGGGCGGCCGCTACCCCGTCTGGATGAGCCATGGCGACCGCGTCACCCAGCTTCCCGCCGGGTTCTCGGTCAAGGCGACCTCCGAAAACGCGCCTTACGCCGTGGCGAGCGACGAGGAGCGGCGCTTCTACTCGACCATGTTCCACCCCGAGGTGGTGCACACGCCCGATGGCGCCAAGCTGCTGCGCAACTTCGTCGTCGAGATCTGCGGCTGCACGCCCGATTGGAGCATGTCGGCCTATCGCGCCGAGACGATCAAGAAGATCCAGGACCAGGTCGGGACCGGCCGGGTCATCTGCGGCCTCTCCGGCGGCGTCGACTCCGCCGTCGCGGCCGTGCTGATCCATGAAGCGATCGGCGACCAGCTGACCTGCGTCTTCGTGGATCATGGGCTGATGCGCGAGGCCGAGGCCGAGCAGGTGGTGACGCTGTTCCGCGACAGCTACAACATCCCGCTGGTGCATGTCGAAGCGGAGGAGCTTTTCCTCTCCGAACTCGCCAAATGCGGGGCCGACCCGGAAGCCAAGCGCAAGACCATCGGCCGGCTGTTCATCGAGGTCTTCGACGAGGAGGCGCGCAAGCTCGGCGGCGCCGATTTCCTGGCCCAGGGCACGCTCTATCCCGACGTGATCGAGAGCGTCTCCTTCTCCGGTGGCCCGTCGGTCACCATCAAGTCGCACCACAATGTCGGCGGCCTGCCCGAGCGCATGAAGATGAAGCTCGTCGAGCCGCTGCGCGAGCTGTTCAAGGACGAGGTCAGGGTGCTGGGCCGTGAGCTCGGGCTGCCGGAAGCCTTCGTCGGTCGCCATCCGTTTCCGGGGCCGGGCCTGGCCATTCGCTGCCCCGGCGAGATCACGCGGGAGAAGCTCGACATCCTGCGCAAGGCGGATGCGATCTATCTCGAGGAAATCCGCAAGGCCGGGCTCTACGACCAGATCTGGCAGGCGTTCGCCGTGTTGCTGCCAGTGCGCACCGTCGGGGTGATGGGCGACTATCGCACTTACGACCATGTGCTGGCGCTGCGCGCGGTGACCTCGGTCGACGGCATGACCGCCGATTTCTACCCCTACGACATGGCCTTCCTCGGCCGCACCGCGACGCGGATCATCAACGAGGTCAAAGGCATCAACCGCGTCGTCTACGACGTGACGAGCAAGCCGCCGGGCACGATCGAGTGGGAATGACCAGGCGTAGCGATGACTGCTGCACTGGGAAACAATTCGATCGATCGGGGGGACAGCTGCGGTCGAGGGTCTGGATCATAGCGTGAGCGCCCGCTTGAGATCATTGTGCTCGAAGGCGCTTGCCATCCGTGTAATTTCTGCAGAGCGGGCGCCGGCGGCCTTGGCGGTTTCACGCCACGTCGCGGTCACGGTCGCGACCTCTTTGATGATTACGCGGGCCTGCTGCAGTGTCAGGCCAAAGAACTCCGAAGCCGCCTCAAGCAGGTCGAGCGAGCAGGTGCCCTCGTCCAGGTCGATGTTCGTCGTCAGCACACGCGCTTTGAGGTCGGTGGGCACAGGGTTGAGGTCGTAGGCGGGAGAGAGAGACCATCCCGCCTTGCCGAGCCAAAGGAAGCCATGGTTGCGCAGGTGGTCATCGACATTGGAAATCAGCACGTTGAAGACGACCCGCCGATAGAGGGCATGAGCGTCGGTCTTCCCCTGCGCGCCATATTGCGTAATGGCGTCGACGATTTCCGGATAGCTGCCGCGCTCACCGTCCTTGGCGCCCATCATCGCCATTGCAGATAGGAAGGGGGTGCGGACGGCGCCGGCGCGATCGAAGCGTCGTGACAACATCACCGCCTTGCCGGCGACCTCGATCAGCTCATGGTGCGGCGTGGCAATACCGGACTGCTCGGCCAGCCGCAGCGCGATCTCCTCCCATGTCTCCATGCTGTAGTCGTCTGTTTCCTTCGGAAACTTGGCGATGGAGAGATGTCCGTGCTGGTCGATGACCGATGCTTTCGGCCGGGCGCCGCCGAGGGAAGAGCCGGGTGCGAAGATAAGTTGAAGGTCCTCGTCCGTTTCCTCGTCCCGGAGGATCCGTTCAGTGATCTGGAGCAGCCGCCCGAGTTCGATCAGGGCGGGGACGCCGGCGCGGATAGGCGCCTGGAACGTCTCTTCGCCTGCCCAGCGGAATCTGAGGGCGCCTAGGCGGGTCTCGTCGGCGACGCCGAGCAGGTAGTCGCTTTCCGCAAGCGTGCGAACGTCGCGGCCTTCGCGTTCGGCGAGGCGGCGCTCGGCCCGTTGCATAAGACGGCGCCCCCATGTGTCGGGCGCTGAGTCTCCGATGGAGCCGAAAGTCACGAGTCCGGCAGGAGGGGCGAAGGCGCCGCGGGTTAGGGCAAGGGCAGGTTCAAGCGAGAACCGGTTTGGATCTGCGAGCCACGCGCCGTCATATTCGAAAAGGATAGTCTCCGTGCCTCGAACGCGATTGCTCCTCGCCAGTCCGATAGGGCGCGTGCGTCCATCCAGGTCGATATGTACCTCGAAGTCAGCCATCGCGAGATGATCCGACTGTTCGCTTGAGATGGACGTGCTTGGGCAGTTCCGCGCTGGCCAGCGCTTGTCCAACCGGGTCGTTGCCGATATCGGCGATCTGGCCCAGACCGTCGAGCAGGCCGAGCGCCTGAAGGACACCCGCATAAATGCCGATGCTGACATTGGTATCTCCAGCCTCGACCTTTTGCAGGGTCGAGCGGGACGTGAAGGCGCGCTCTGCGACGACAGCCATTGGCAGCCGGCGACGCCGACGGGCATCGTGGATGTCTGCACCGAGCTTGCGCAGGACGCGCCGCACAGCGGCGGGAGGGTTATGTGGTGTAGGCATTTGAAACCTTCGCACTGCAGATTGGCCATATATGTAGCACGAAGATTACAATTTTTCCATCCCATCGCGCGATGCTTATCCCATTGAGGGAGGGGATGGCGGACCGGGTCGGCGACGGTATGATTCCGGGAGACTGAATGGTGGCCGGCGTAGTCGAGACTGCGCGGATCGCGTTCAAGACGTTGGGAACCCGCGGCGAAGTCCACATGGCGTCGAGGCCGGCCCAGGCTTGTTCGAGGCCGCCTTCCACGGCCATCCGCCCGGCTTGCGCGCCTCGCATCGCTTTCAGAACCCACCCCTATCGACGATCCCCGGCAGCCCGCGGCCGTCAACGGTCCCAGATCAGCGCGTTCTCGTGGCGCTTGATGACGAGTCTCAGCTCGTCGAAGGCGGCGCTGATGAAGCCGGCGAAGCGTTCCGTCGCGGGCGCGTGCAGCGCGGCCGTGCGGCGTAGAATTCCCAGTGAACGGGCGGGTTGCGGGATCTCGTATGGCAGCACCGTCACACGGTTCTCCCGGCGCTGGGCGAAGACCACGGAAAAGGGCAGCACCGTCAGCGCGTCGGTCTCGGCCAGATAGTTGATCACGCTCATCAGCGAGCCGCCGGAATAGCGGATGGTGAGGTCGGACATGCCGACCGTCATCAGGATCATCTGCAAGTCGGACATCAGCGGCGAGCCGGGCAGGGGCGCTACCCAGGGAAAGCCCGCAAGCTCATCGGCGCGCAGGCCGCGCTTGCGCAACAGCGGGTGGTTGGGCCTGCAGACCACGACATTTCGCGCGGGCAGGATCTCGGTGAAGCTGAAGGCCGGGCCGAGATCCATTACCCCGATCGGGACGATGCCGAGATCGAGCTGTTGGCCCTCCAGCGCCGCCACCATTTCGGGCAGGTTCATGTAACTCTGCTGGATGGCGATGTCGGGCTCGAGATTCTGGAATTCGCCGATCATCCGGCTGATCATCGCATCCATGAAGAACGGCACGCCGCCGACCCGGACCAGGCCGCTGCCGCCGCGGACGAAGCTCTGCACGGCGTGAGAGGCTTTGCGCGAAGCGGCGAGGATGGCCCGGCCCTGGGCGGCGAGCTGAGCCCCGAGCGGCGTCGGTTGCAGCGGCCGGCGCCCCTTGAAGAACAGCGGCTGACCCACCCGCGCCTCCAGCGCGCTCAGCGAGCGGCTGACGGCGGGCTGGGTCAGGCCCAACAGCGCAGCGCCCTCCGAGACGCCCCCGGTGTCGAGGACCGCGGCCAGCTGCATCAGATGGCGTTCGTTCAACCGCATACCAAATTGCTATACGGGCTGGCCGAGAACTCATCAAGACCGTCGTCGGGCTGTGATATTCCCTAAAGTAAGCAAAAAGAAATTGGGAGGCGGCCCATCATGAATGGCCATGTGACCGGCTTTTGCCAAAAGGCCGTGCCGTCGGCGCTCTGCGGCGCATTTGCGCAGCGCGCGGCGACAGGCGCGGAGCTGCGTTTCGGGGTTGCGGCCGAGGAGAGCGCCGCGGCGCTTCACGATCTCATAGCAGCGCTGCAGCCGCTCAGGGACGAACTCAGCCAGGTCCTCGCCAGGCTGACCGCCTGTCAAACGGCCGACCACGAGCCCTCAGCATCTGCCCAGCGCCATGTCGCGCCCCTGCCAGGGCCAGCGATTGCGTCGCGAGTGAGCGCGTCGGGCGGGCGCCGGCCATTCTTGGGCGAGACGCGACCAGGAGGTTCGAACCTGATCGCCCAGCCGGGTCGCTCCTCCGCATCGGCCTGAGGCCGGGATCGGCGCGCGATCGCGCTCGTCAGCCGGGGTCGCCCGCGCAGAACGGACGGCCCCTTCAGTCCTGGAGGAAACATGTCCAAGCTCAACGGTTATCACCACCTGACGATGTCGACCGACGGCGCGCAGGAGGATTTCGACTTCTACACCAAGACGCTCGGACTGCATTCGGTGAAGCGAACGGTGCTGTTCGATGGGGTGATCCCGGTCTATCATCTCTATTACGGCGCGCCCAACGGCGATGCCTCGACCATCATCACGACATTCCCCTTCCGGAAGCCGGGCATTTTCGGCCGCCGGGGGACCAATCAATCGCGCAGCATCATGCAGGCGATCCCGGTCGGCGCCGCCGCCTTCTGGGAAGACCGGCTGAACGAGCGCGGTCTGGCGGCCGTCCGGGTGACGCGCTTCGGCGCCGACAGGGTCGTCTTCGCGCACCCTTGCGGGATTCCGCATGAGCTGGTGGAAAGCGATCGCGACAGCCGCGAGCCGATCGCCAACGCCGCGCAGGGCATCGGCCCCGAGCACGGAATCAAGGGCATCTACGGCGCCTCCGTGGCGGTGGGCGACCGCAGCGCAATGGATGATTTTCTCACCATCGCGCTGCCGCTGGAGAAAGAGGCCGATAGCCATGAGGGGCTCGTCTTCCGCGTGCCGGATGCGTCCGGCGTGAACCAGCGCATCGAAGTCGTGGTCGATCGCGACAGCCCGCAGGGCAGCTGGACGCTCGCCGGCGGGACCATCCACCACATCGCCTTCAACACCGGCGACGAAGACAGCCAGTTGAAGCTGCGGGCCCATATCGAGGGGCTGGGCTTCACCGACATCTCCGAACAGAAAGATCGCAACTACTTCAAATCCTGTTACGTGCGCTCGCCTGGCGGCGCCCTGTTCGAGCTCGCCTGGACCACTCCGGAGGGCTGGGCCAAGGATGAGCCTCCCGGCGCGATCGGCAAGACGCTGGTTTTTCCGCCCTGGTTCAAGGAGCGCGAGGCCGAGCTGCGCGCCGGGCTCGAGGCGGCCAGCTTCCAGTGAGCGCGACCGGCGGCGCGCTCGCGCTCGGCGCGCGCGGCGCCGCGGCGCAAGCGGTCTGCGTTCTGGTGCATGGCCGCGGGCAGTCCCCGGAGGTGATGCAGGCCCATGTGCTGGCGCGGCTGTCCGCGCCATCCGCCGCCTTCATCCTGCCGCGCGCGCCGACGGGGGCCTGGTATGAGGGGCGGGCGATCGAGCCCAAAAGCGCGGTCACCGAAGCCGAGCTCGCCGCATCGATCGATCATCTCGCCAGGGTGCTCGCGGCCGCGCGGACGCTGCATCCCGGGCGACCGCTCCTGCTGGCGGGCTTCTCGCAAGGCGCCTGTCTGTGCATCGAATATTGCTGTCTCGGACTGCCTGCGCCCGAGGCGCTCGTCGCTTTCACCGGCTGTCGGGTCGGCGTGGCGACCGACGCCCGGCCCGAGAAACTGCGCTCCGCGCTGCCCGTCTATCTCTCCGGCGGCGACGCCGACCCGTGGATCCCGGTCGGCGCCTTCGCCGATGCGGCGCTTTCGCTCGGGCGGGCCGGGGCGATGCTCCGCGCCGATCTGTTCCCAGGCCGCGGTCATGAGGTGTCCGATCCGGAGATCCGGATGCTCGAGGCGATGCTCGCCGATCTCGTCGCTGGGCGCCGCCCCGGCATGGGGGCGTCGCGGTGACGGCGGATTTCGTCTTTGCCGGGCGCGCCGCCCGAGCGCGGCGCGTCGAGGCGCTGCTGAAGCAAGCCTCGCAGGGGCGGCGCCGCTCCTGAAGCTCTCCCCGTTTCTCGCCGCCCCCCGCGCTGAAACGCGCTCTGGTCAAAGCCGCGCCGATGTCGTCATGGTCTGGACCAATTCAAAGCTGGGGAATCGCGACGATGAAGCTTCTGGTGCTTGGACTGGTCCTGTTTCTCGGCGGCCATGCCGTCTCGATGAAGCGCGACCTGCGCGCGAGCCTGATCGCCCGCTTCGGCGATGGCGGCTACAAGGCGCTGTACAGCATCGTTTCGCTGCTCGGCCTCGTGCTGATCGTCCATGGTTTCGGAAGCTACCGGGCATCGGGCTATATCCCGGTCTGGGAGCCGCCGGCCTTTACCCGCCATATCG
>JBKBRD010000072.1:0-11108 GCA_046292405.1 Allobosea sp.
GGTTCGCATCGAGATCGACCATCGCGAAGGCATGCTGCTGCCCAACATGTACGCCGATGTCGAGATCGGCTCCGGTGAGTTCGGTCTGGTCCTCGCTGTCCCCGACAGTGCCGTGATCGACACCGGCACGCGCCGGGTCGTCATCCTCGACCTAGGCGAGGGCCGCTTCGAGCCGCGCGAGGTCCAGCTTGGCCAGCGCGGCGAAGGCATGGTCGCGATCAGCGAGGGTGTGAAGGATGGCGATCGCGTCGTCGTCTCGGCGAATTTCCTGATCGACGCGGAGAGCAACCTGAAAGCTGCGCTGAGCGGGCTCGGCACGTCGGAGGCAAAAGGGGCTGAGAGGGCGCCTGCGGAACAAAAGCCATGATCGCCCGCCTGATCGCCTGGTCGGCCCGCAACCTCGTCCTCGTGTTCGTCGCCACGGCGTTCGCCGTCGCGGCCGGGGTCTATGCGGTCCGGACGCTGCCGCTCGACGCCATCCCCGATCTCTCCGACGTGCAGGTCATCGTCTACACCGAATATCCCGGCCAGGCCCCTCAGGTGATCGAGGATCAGGTCACCTATCCGCTGACGACCTCGATGTTGACGGTGCCGAAGGCCCGCGTCGTGCGCGGCTTCTCCTTCTTTGGCGTCTCCTTCATCTATGTCATCTTCGAGGACGGCACCGACCCGTACTGGGCGCGCTCGCGCGTGCTCGAATATCTCAACGCCGCCGCGCGCCGGCTTCCGGCGGGCGTCACGCCGACGCTGGGGCCAGACGCGACCGGCGTCGGCTGGGTCTACCAGTATGCGGTCATGGCCAAGGACATGTCGCTGGCCGAGTTGCGCTCGGTCCAGGACTGGTCGGTGCGGTACGCCGCCTCACGCGCCGAGGGCGTGGCCGAGGTCGCCAGCGTCGGCGGCTTCGTCAAGCAATATGCCATCGTGGTCGATCCGGTCAGGATGCGGGCGCAAGGGGTGTCGCTGTCGATCCTTCGCGAGGCCGTGCGCAACAGCAACATGGATGTCGGCGGGCGCACCGTTGAACTCGCCGAGTTCGAATTCGTGGTGCGCGGGCGCGGCTACCTGAAGTCGATCGCCGATATCGAGAACATCGTGCTCCGGACCGAGCGCGGTGCGCCCTTGCGGCTCGCAGACGTCGCCCGCGTCGAGCTCGGGCCTGACGAGCGGCGCGGCATCACTGAACTTAATGGCGAAGGCGAGGTTGCCAGTGGCATCGTGCTGCAGCGATTTGGGGCTAATGCGCTCGGCGTCATCGAGCGTGCCAAGGCGAAGCTCGCCGAGATCGCCGCGACCTTGCCGGGCGGAGCCGAGATCGTGCCGGTCTACGACCGTTCGCAACTGATCGAGCGGGCGATCCAGACCCTGAAGGTGACGCTGATCGAGGAGAGCGTCATCGTCGCGCTAGTCTGCATCGTCTTTCTCCTGCATCTGCGTAGCGCGCTGGTGGCGATCCTGATGCTCCCCGTGGGCATCCTGATCGCGTTCGCGGCGATGAAGGCGCTGGGGCTGGGCTCCAACATCATGAGCCTGGGGGGCATCGCGATCGCGGTCGGGGCGATGATCGACGCAGCCATCGTCATGATCGAGAACGCCCACAAGCATCTCGAGCGCGCGCCGCCGGGCAAGCCGCGCATCGAGATTATCATCGAGGCGGCCAGCGAGGTCGGGCCTGCGCTGTTCTTCAGCCTGCTCGTGATCACCGTCTCGTTCCTGCCGATCTTCACGCTGGAGGGCGAGGAGGGCCGGCTGTTCGGGCCGCTCGCCTACACCAAGACCTTCGCCATGGCGGCCGCCGCCGTCCTGTCGGTGACGCTGGTACCAGCCCTGATGGTCGTCTTCGTGCGCGGCCGGATCATCCCGGAGCAGAGGAACCCGATTAACCGGGCACTGATTGCGCTCTACCGCCCGCTGATCAAGGGCGTGCTCAAGGCCAAAACGCTGACGATCCTGCTGGCGCTCGCCGTGCTCGGCGTCAGCGTCTGGCCGGCCCGGCAGCTCGGCTCGGAGTTCATGCCGACGCTGAACGAGGGCACGCTGATGTACATGCCCACGACCCTGCCGGGCATATCGGTGACCAAGGCGGCCGAACTGCTGCAAACCCAGAACCAGATCATCCGGTCCTTTCCCGAAGTCGCCTCGGTCTACGGCAAGGCCGGGCGGGCCCAGACCGCGACGGACCCTGCCCCGACGGAGATGTTCGAGACCATCATCAACCTGAAGCCGCAGGAGCAATGGCGTACAGGGGTCACCACCGACACGCTCAAGGCCGAGATGGACAAGGCGCTGCAGTTCCCCGGCCTCTCGAACGCTTGGACGCAGCCGATCCGCGCCCGAATCGACATGCTAGCGACCGGCATCCGCACCCCGATCGGCATCAAGGTCTTTGGCGACGATCTGACGAAGATGGAAGGCGTCGCGCGCCAGATCGAGACCGTGCTCAAGGCCGTGCCGGGCACCACCAGCGCCTATGCCGAGCGCGTCATTGGTGGCTATTTCCTCGACATCGTGCCCGACCGGATCGCGCTTGGGCGCTACGGGCTTTCGGTCGGCGACGTGCAGGGCGCGGTGCTAATGGCGATGGGTGGAGAGACGGTGACGACGACGGTCGAAGGCCGGGAGCGCTACGGCGTCACCATCCGCTATCCGCGCGATCTGCGCTCCGACCCGCAAGCCATCGCGCGCGAGGTCCAGGTGACGATGCCGTCGGGCGGTTCGATCCCGCTTGGCGAGGTCGCGAAAATCGAGCGCAAGCGCGGTGCGACCACGATCCGCACCGAGAACGGGCAGCTCGCGGTCTACATCTTCGTCGATATCGCCGGGCGCGATCTCGGTGGTTATGTCCGCGAGGCGCAAGCGGCCCTCGCAAAGGCGGTCCAGCTTCCGACTGGCTATCGCGTCGCCTGGAGCGGCCAATTCGAGTATCTTGAGAGGGCCGAGGCGCGCCTAAAGATCGTCGTTCCTGTCACGCTAGCGATCATCTTCCTGCTGCTCTACCTCAATTTCCGCCGGCTTACCGAAACGTTCATCGTGATGCTGTCGCTGCCCTTCGCGCTGGTCGGCGGCGTCTGGCTGCTCTGGTGGCAGGGCTTCAACATGTCGGTGGCCGTCGCGGTCGGCTTCATCGCGCTCGCGGGCGTCGCGGCCGAGACCGGCGTGATCATGCTGATCTATCTCGACCAGGCGCTGAAGGAGCTCCGCGCACGCTGCGCGGCCGAAGGGCGAGCGTTCACCCGGGCCGACCTGCAGGAGGCGATCATGCTAGGCGCCGTCGAGCGGCTGCGGCCCAAGATCATGACCGTGATCGCGATCATGGCAGGCCTGTTGCCGATCCTGTGGAACACCGGCACGGGCTCGGAGGTGATGCAGCGCATCGCCACTCCGATGATCGGCGGGATGGTCTCCTCGACCGTGCTGACGCTCTTGGTGATCCCGGCGATATACGGGCTGGTCAAGGGCTGGGGGCTGCCGAAGATGGCGGCCGGGCTACCCGGGCGACATCCGACGGATGGCGGCGTCAAGTCGGGCACGGTTGCCGGTCCGGCCATCGTGTCAGAGCCTGTCCAGTGAGCGATCCTGCGTCGTTATTCCAGCGCGCGGTGACGAGGCTTCAGGTCCGAGCATGTCGAGCACGGGGCATGGTGCGAGCGGCTCGCTGGTGCAGCGCGCGACGGATGCGGCGAGGATGCTTTCCAGCCTCGTCAGGTCCACAAGCTTGTGACGCACCTCGGCCAGGTGCGTCGCCGCGATGTCCTTGACCTCCGCGCAGGAGCCCTGGCGGGGATCGTCCAGGATCAGGAGGGCGCGAACCTCTTCGATGCTGAACCCCAACTCGCGGCCTCGGCGAATGAAGGCCAGCCGTCTGACATGGACGTCATCGTAGACGCGATGGCCGCCCGGCGTGCGGGGCGGTGCAGGCATCAGCCCGATGGTCTCGTAGTAGCGGATCGTCTCGAGATTGACGCCTGCTGCTTTCGCAAGCTGTCCGGCGGCAAGGCCTCGCGCCTTCGTGAGCATAGGTGGCTTGATCCCGTAGTGGCTACGGGAGGCAGGGTGTCATGGATTGAACCGGAGCACCACTCATGACCAGCGCTGAACTCGAACAATCGCGCACGACAAAGCCACTGCCCTCGCCATCGACGAGCCTCCTGGCGGGGACGGGCGCCGTCGTTGGGATTAGCGCGTTGGTCGCATCCTCATGCTGCGTGCTACCGATTGCGCTTGCGGGGCTTGGGGTGACGGGCGCGATCTTCAGCGGCCTTGCGTTCCTGGCCGATATCCGGCCGTTTCTCATCGTCGGCGCGGCCGCCATGCTGGCCCTCGGCTGGGCATTTTTCTTCTGGCGACGGCGCGGGGCGAGCTGTGACGGCGATAGCTGCGCCAGGCCGGAGCGATCGGGCCGCATGATAGCGCTGCTCGGCTTCGGCTCTCTGGTCGTCGGGCTGGCGCTGGTGTGGGGCCCTTACGTCGAGCCAGCCCTGCTCAGGCTGGCGCTGTGATCCCTATGCAACTCGAATCGACGCTGACCTGTCCGCGCTGCGCCCATCAGGCGACCGAGACAATGCCGACCGACGCCTGCTGGTTCTTCTACGAATGCAAGAGCTGCGGCGTGCTGCTGAGACCGCTGGAAGGCGACTGCTGCGTGTTCTGCTCCTATGGCGCGACGCCCTGTCCGCCGATTCAGGCCGCCGCCGATGGAACGCCGTCGGCAGCGGCCTGCTGTGGACCTGGGATAACAGGCGCGAACTGAGCCCGGCGCCAGATATTGGCTCTGTCCCAAGCGAAACCTGTTCTCGTGTGAGCCTTGAAAACCGGCCCGGTTTCTCGCGGGCCGGTCGTTCTCCGTCGTCAGATCATCCGCTTGATCTCGGCATAGGTGCCCTTGGTGCGCAGGATGATGGTAACGGGTTTTGTCCCGCGATTGCGCCAGAACCAGCCGTGACCGCCATCGAACTCGGCGGTCAGCACGCCGGTGTCGCCAGCAACCGTGCGGCCGGTCTTGTACCTCTTCTCCTTGGCCCCGGGTCCGGGCGTGCCATGCATGTCGTAGTTCACGACGCCGTCCTCGACGCTCCAGTCGAAGGTCACTTGCGCGCCCTTGGTCATGGCCAACTTGTATTCGACGCCCTTGGTCGGCTCCAGCGTGATCACCGTCTCGTCGGTCTTCTCAGCCTGGGCGAGGTCGATACGCTCGCCGGCATGGACCGGCGAAACGAACAGGCTGGAGAGCATGGTTCCGAACAGGCTCGAACGCTGGTCGGGCGCGGGCGTCGCCGGAGCCGGCTGAACCGGCGTGGTCTGGCTGTCCTTGAGGCGGTCGGCCTCCTTGATGGTCTCGAGATCGAGCGGTATTCGAGTCATGTCGACAGGTGACCACTGGCTTATGTTGGCGAGCCGTTACGATCGGGTGAACACCATACGGGCCGTGGCCGAATCCGGCGCGTATTTTACATCCCACGCTGGCGAACACGGACACCGTGATGTTCAGGATTTATTCACTCGATGATTGACAGTTTTGGCGTCTCAAGGATGGAGGACGCCATGCCTGCCTTCAAACGGATTGCTGCGACAGCTCTACTGACCGCCAGCGTTTCAATCGCATTGACACCGATCTCGACTACCGCCGCTCAGGCTCGCGACGGTTTCAATGGCGCGCTCTTCGGTGGGCTCGCCGCAGGAGCGATCGTCGGTGGCGCTATTGCTGGGGCGGGCCGCGGTTATGCCTACGCGCCGCGCCCCTACTACGCGCCGGCTCCCGTGTATGTTGGGCCGCGCTACATCGAACCCGACTGCTATGTCACCAAGCGGCCGGTCTTCAACCGCTGGGGTGAGTTCGTCGGCCACACCCGCGTTCGCGAATGTGATTGAAAGTCGCGCGTTCGCGCGGCTGACGAAGTAAGCGGACCTGGGCGCAAGCGTCGGGATTCCCTAGAGGACCCTCCCGCTCTCTTCGGCGCTACTGAAAAGCGCGTTCGCCTCCGGGCCGGCGTGGCATAGCCGCGAGGCTGCCTGTCGTCGGCCGCACAATGCTGAACCTCGCGAGCAGAGCCGGACCGACGTTCACTTGGGGCGTGACGCATGCGAATGTCCACGACCTACGGCAAATCAGATCAGGACTTGGCGCGGCGGCGTGCGGCTGCCAAACCCTTCCGCCCCAACCTCATGGACTTCGCCAAAGCCGACCGCGCCTCCGCATAATTCGGCGCGACCATCGGATAATCGGCCGGCAGATTCCATTTTGCGCGATATTGGTCCGGCGTCAGTCCGTAGCGCGCGCTCAGGTGACGTTTCAGGGATTTGAACGCTCTGCCGTCTTCTAGGCAGATGATTCCATCGGGCGTCACTGATTTGCCGATCGGCACGGCCGGGACCTGCGGCCTGGGCGCGGCGGCTGCCGGCCGTCCTGCCAAACCGGCGAGCGTGGCATGGGTGCTCTCGATCAGGCGTGGCAAATCGGTCGTCGGCACATTGTTACGCGTAACATACGCCGATACGATCGATGCGGTCACAGCTACCAACTCTTCGCTTTGCTCAGACATCGGAGTTCACCGTTCAGGGTCCCAGGGATTGATGACGGTCAGCCCCATCGGGGCAAAATCAGCTAAGTTCCGGGTCACAAGCGTCATGCCATGCACGACTGCGCTGGCGGCGATGAAGGTGTCGCGCTCCGGACGTGGGTCGGGCGTGTGAAGGTGCGCGCAAGCGAGAGCCACGGGCCGGTCGACAAGGACCGTTCGACCCTCAAATTCCGGCAGAACATGGCTATCCATCCAGGGGCCCAAGGAGGGCACCCTGGGCCGCGTCGCGGCGCTCCATAAACATGATCCCGAGTTCGGGCTCGATCAGCGTTACCGCCGAGACACAGAAGGTCACGGCATCCACCGCAGAGAACCAAGCCACGACTTGGCGATCGGCCTTGCCGTCTCCCACTTTGCGCAATTTCGAAATCACCTTGGTGTCGAGCAGGAACATCAGGAGAAATCAGCCGGGCGCGGCAGATTTCGCATCGCAGGAAACTCGGCATCCATACCCGCGAGGCCGGGCATCGCTAAGGCCTCAACAATATCGCGCCGCTGCCCAGAAAGCCGCTGATCAACCTCGCAGCTGAGCAAAACCTGCGCCGGGCCCCCGGTTCGTGATTACCACTGGACCCGCCCGCGCCGCCTTTTGTGCCTCGCTCGCGTTCTGTTGGAACGCGCGGCTCGAAACGATCGTGATCGACATTGCCAAACCTTCGGACGCTGAAGTTGATACATTAGATCGTCGTCGGCTGCGCGGCAATATGCCCTCCCCCGATTGGTGGCTCGGGTGAAATCTAATGCATGGTGGACTTGCGGTCACGATTGAGGTGGTCGGCGAGGTGGGTTGGGTCTGCTCAGCCGGCCACACCACAGTGACCGGTGCTGGTGGCCGGTAGCCCAACGAGGAGTGCGGGCGCCGAGTGTTGTAGTGCTGGCGCCAGCCCTCGATGACGATCCGAGCTTCGGCGAGGCTGTAGAACAGCTCACCGTTCAGGAGCTCGTCGCGAAGTTTGGAGTTGAAGCTCTCGCAGTAGCCGTTTTCCCCTGGCGAGCCTGGCTCGATGAAGGCCGTTTTCGCGCCGACCGCTGTGATCCTATCCCGCACCGCATTGGCAACGAACTCGGGACCGTTGTCCGAACGAACATGCCCAGGCACGCCGCGCAGGATGAAGAGATCGGACAGGACATCGATGACGTCGGTGGACTTGAGTTTCCGGTCGATCCTGATCGCGATGCATTCCCGGGTGAATTCGTCGATCACGTTCACCATGCGGAACTTCCTGCCGTTATGGGTGCGATCCTCGACAAAGTCGTAGGACCAGACATGGTTGGGATGTTCTGGCCGAGGCCGGACCCCCCTTTTTCGGTTGTCTGGCCGGCACCTTGAGCCCCTCGCTCGACGCGTTTGATGTTCACCGCCCAGCCTGGGGACTGTCAGGATTTCCGTGTGCGGGCGGTCATACTGGAATCCGAGGGAGGTTCCCGATGGCACGACGCAAAGTCCCCCGCATTCCTGAGGCGCTTTTCGACCAGCTCTTGTCCGGCGCCGCCCCCAAGACGGCTTTCGACCACAATGGCCTGCTCGACGATCTGAAGAAGGCCTTCGCCGAGCGGGCCCTGAACGCGAGATGGATCATCATCTGTCGGGCGATGAGGCTGGCAACAGCCGCAACGGCTACGGCCGCAAGACTGTGACGACCGAGACCGGCCGGATCGAGCTGGATATTCTGTGCGATCGACAGGCGACGTTCGATCCACAGCTCATCGCCAAGTACCAGCGCCCTTTTCCTGGCTTCGGCGACCAGATTGTCTCGATGTAGGCCCGGGGCATGAGTGGCCGCGAGATCGTCCGGCATTTGCGCGAGCTCTATGGGATCGAGGTCTCGCCCGATCTGATCAGCGCCGTCACCGAGGCCGTGCTCGACGAGATCGCGGCCTGGCAGGCAAGGCCGCTGGAGCCGGTCTATCCGCTGGTCTTCTTCGATACCCTACGCGTCAAGATCCGCGACGAGGGCGTCGTCCGCAATAAGGCTGTCCATATTGCCCTGGGCGTCCGTGCTGACGGCGCCAAGGAGATCCTGGGCCTCTGGCTGGAGCAAAACGAGGGCGCGAAGTTCTGGTTGCGCGTCATGAACGAGCTCCGCACCGCGGCGTCGATGATATCCTGCTGGCCGTCGTCGATCGCCTTAAGGGCTTTGCGACGCCATCCGGGCGGTGTTCCCCGAGGCGATGGTTCAGACCTGCATCGTGGGGTCGTTGAAAAAGCTGAGTTTTGGCGGATACGTTGAGCGATCGCCCGAAGGCATCGGCCACTGGGGTTTGCCGCGTGTCAAGCCAGGTTTAGCTCGGCGGGGGCGCCGGCACCGATCTCTGCGAGCGGTTTGGGCGAGAACCCGACAATGGCGGCAAGAAGGGCGGCCGCGAGCCGCTTGAGGTTGATTGCTGCGGCGGTCAGGAACGCCTGGATGAGCATGTTATCGAGGCCGCGGCGAACGGCGCGCGCAAGACCGTGCCAGGTCTTGGCCTCGCCGTGGACGCCCTCGATGCGCCAACGATGCCGTCTATAGAGGCGTTGCTCCCGCTTTCCCCACTGAAGCCGCTTGCGCCGGGCCCGCAGCAGAGCCGGGTGGATGCAACCGAACTGACTTCGATAAACCTTATTCCTCTCGCCCGTGAGTTGCTGCGGACGTTGAAGAACGTGCCAACATAAGCCTTTTAGCGGCCTGTTCTGCGGGACAGCCACTGGCGAAACCGCGCCCACCGATCAGCCCCTGACATTGTGAACCGGGCCACGGGCTTTCGAAGGAATGGAATGTCGGTCGAAAGGAGCAGGAGCCCGAGAGGCAGCATCCATATGCCCAAACCAGGGAGGATCGAAAAAATCCCGCCGAGCATCAACAGAGTCCCCGTGGGAATGCGTGCCCATCGGGATGCTGGATGCCGCAGCCATCTCAGGCCGCCGCCCATCCACAGCGGGACCTCCCGCTCAAAGCGTCGAAAAGCTTGTCGCAGCGACTGCTTTCCATTGAGCATCGGAGCAATCCCAAAACATTCGGTCTGGTCGCGAATAGGTGAAGAACCGGCCAGCTTCGGCCTTGTGTAGACTACCAGTAGCGATAATGACCGAAGTCGCGGGCTCTGCGACCGTAAGCGCGAGCGTGCGGAGGCGGACCGCCGTAATACCGACCGTACCCGTGACCCCGGTTCCAGTGTCGCGAGTGCTTCCAGCCCTTGTGACCTTTGAACTTATGGCCGCCCTTCTTGACTTGCTCGATATGGTCGGGCGCTTCGATGGCGATGACGCTCGCGACGGGCGCGGCATTGGCAAGTGGAATCGACGGCAGACCTAGCCCGCACACTACCGCTGTCAGGATGAGATATTTCCGCATAGTTGGCCTCAGTGGGTTTGAGGAAAATGGCTGCTCGCCTCAGTCACAAACGCGGGTCCGACGCTCAACCATCTCGCCATATCGATTGACACGACGCCTGATGATGATCCGGCAGTCGTCGTCGTCATCGTCACGAACTGCCGGGCCGCGAAACTGCCGCCGATCCCAATCGCCTCGATGATCCCTGTAGCGCGGGCCGTCATAGCCGGGGCGATCGATCCCGAATTCCAATTGGACCTGGGCGTTTGCAGGAGCGGCGATGGCTCCCAAGGCGATCCCTGCTGCAATCAGGCTTGCTCGTATCATGACGCTAACTCCGTGCTTGCGATCCGCGAAATTGAAGAGCCCACCCCGCGAGGGGTGGGCTCAGTAGAAATTCACTCGATGATCTGGACGATCTTACGGGTCTTGGGCTCGACCAGAACGGTCTTGTTGTTCACGACCGTATAGCGGTACTCGGTCTTGCCATACTTAGCCGGAACCTCGTGGTACGTGATGGTGTCCGGCAGCGTCGCGCCAACCACGACCTGCTCCTTGTAAGTGACGGAGGGCACCTTCTGCTCTGTCACATAGGTGCGGAAGGCAGGACGCTGATCGGCCGCGATGCCGCTCACGATCGCACCCGCCGCCGCGCCACCAACAGCACCGACAGCCGCACCAGCAGGACCGCCGACGATTGCACCGCCGACTGCGCCAGTCGCTGCTCCGCTGGCCGCGCCACCGGCAGCGCCGGAACTGGACTGAGCGAAGGCAGCCGCCGGAGCGATCGCGAGAGCCGTGATAAGAACGAGGTTCCTGATCATGGCTATTCCCTTTCGAGGACTTCTATAATGACCCCTGCCGCGCCTGATAAACGGCGGCCGGATGCCTCTGTTCCATGAATAACCGTTCATGATGAAGGGGTTAACTTAGTTGTGGGGCAGCCGAGGTTATCGCGATGATAGTTTGCAGCCAGTCCAAAACCAGCAGTCCCATTCGGAACAAATCGCGCGCGACTGCGTCGAACGAGAGGCAACCCGGTACTCGGCAGTTGAAGGACGGCTGTCATTATGAAGGCATATTTGGCGACGCTCCTCGCGCCGAGCGCGGTTGTGCTTTCCAGCTACGGCTGTGCGCTTGCATACAGCAGCACCTACATCTGCAAGTTTGAGACTGGCGTCGTGGTGATCGACCCTGTGGGACCAGACGGGGCGATCAC
>JBKBRD010000073.1:0-10916 GCA_046292405.1 Allobosea sp.
TACTGTCATTCATTCGGACGCAAGCTCTTAAGCGCGGCGACGAAGGCGCGGATCGTCGCGGCGACCGCCTCAGGCTTCTCTTCATGCGCGAGATGGCCGCCGGGCAGGGTCTCGACCCGCGCCAGGGGCAGGCGCTGCGCCACGGCCTGCGCATCCTCCGGCCGCACCGCCTTGTCGGAGGCGCCGGCGACCAGCAGGATCGGCAGATCGAGCCTCGGAAACTCGCGACCCAGCCCGTGCAGATCCCAATTCGCCATCATCGCCAGGGTCGAGGCGACATGGCTGCGGTTGGCGAAGAGGCGCTGGTAGAGGGCGACGCCTGTGGCGTCGATGTGCGAGCCGGTGCCCTGAAGCAGGTTCTCGACCGCGCCCGAGCTTCCTGCGCGCCAAGCGAAGAAGCGCGGCACGAAGGGGTTCAACACCAGCAGCCGCGCCAGCGAAGGGAAGAGCTGGGAGGCGACGCCGCGAAACGGCAGCAAGGCGCCGTTGAGGCTGACGACGGCGCGCGGCGTCACCGCCTTGTCCAGCACCATGCGCAGGGCGATGGCGACGCCGGCCGAATGGCCGACGATCAGCTCCGGCGCGAGGCCGAGCTGTTTCAGCAGCCCCGCCACCGCCCTGGCCATTGCGGGCAGCGAGAGGCGATCCGACTCCGGCGCCTGGGTGAAGCCGTGGCCGGGAAGATCGGGCGCGACGACGGTGAAATCCTGCGCCAGTAAGGGGGCGAGGTCGCGCCAGGAATGGCTGGCCGCGCCCGTTCCGTGCAGCAGCAGCAACACCGGCCCCTCGCCCATGACCTGCACATGCCAGCGCAGGCCTGCGGCGGTGACGAAGCGGCTTGAAGCCCGGTTGGGCCAGTCGCGCCCGTCGCTTTGCCATGACAGACCCGTCACCGTCAGCGGCCCGGCAGCAGCGCGTTGACGGCGCGGCCGACGCCGGCTGCGTCGGCATGGGGCAGCGGCACGTAGCGCGCGCCCATCTCCTGCGCCAGCGCCGCGGCATGGGGCTGCGGCTGCGGCGAAGTGTCGATCAGCAGCGCGCTCAGCCCGCCGGCGCGCAGGCCGCGCGCCGCCTGCATGGCGTCGGCCTGCGCCTTGACGCGGCCCGGCTGGCCGTCGAGATCGATATTGGCGCGTCCATCGGTCATGAACACCAGCGCCGGCGTGCGACCCTTGCGGCGCACCGCGTCGGCCAGGGCGGCGGCCGCGCCGATCGCGATGGCGAGCGGCGTCCCGCCGCCGCCCGGCAGCGCGGCGAGCGCCCGTTCGGCGGCGACGAGCGAGCGCGTCGGCGGCAGGATGAGCTCGGCCTGCGCCTTGCGGAAGGCGATCAGCGCCACCTCGTCGCGGCGAATATAGCATTCCGCCAGCAGCAGCCTGACCGCGCCCTTCGCCTCGGCCAGGCGCTGCAGCGCCGAGGAGCCGGAGGCGTCGACGACGAACAGGGTCGCGGTTTCGCTGCGCTGGCGGTAGCGGGCGATGCGGAAATCGTCGCGGCGGATGATCAGGCCGACGCGGCCCGGTTGCTCGCGGCGGCGCAGCGCCTGCCAGGGCGCGGCGGCGCGCAGGGTTTCGACCACGTCGAGACGCGCGCCCCCACGCAGATCGCCCGCCTTAGAGCCGATGATCCGGCCGCGCATGGCGCTGGCCTGATACAGCCCCGCCTTGCCGGCGGCCTGCGAGCGGGCGCGGCCGCCCTGCGCCAGGAGCTGGGCGAGCAGACCGGCGGGAATCGCGGCCTGCGCCGCCTCGAGCACGACATCCTCGAGCTCCGAAGGCCGGTCCTGCGCCGGCGCGTCGCTCTCGGGCGGCGGCGCCTCGGGCGGCTCCGGCGGGGGCAGCGCCTCGTCGCTGTCGGGCTCGGCGGGAATCTGAGTGGCGCGCGGCGCCAGCACCAGCGCCGCGGCGAGCGCGGCATCCTCCTGCGCCACCTGCGCGCGGCCGAGCAGGGCCGCGATCATCCGCGCCGTCTTCACAGCCTGCAGCGGCGCGCGCGCCGAGCCGATGCCGAGCGCCAGGCCGGCGGCGCAGAGCGCCTCGAGGGCGTCGTCGCCGATCTCGACCGAGGCAAGTCTTGGCCGCGCATCGGTGAGGTCGGCGCGGGTGAAGCGCGCCGGCTCGACATCGCGATGCGACAGCGCGTCGAGGTCGAGCATGAGCGCGAGGCGCTCGGTGAGGGCCGAGGGCGGGCGCTCCTCGGGCGAAATTCCTTCATCCAGCGCGAGAACGCCGATTCGGCTCGAACAGGGGAGCGGTGCGCCCTCTCGCGCCGCGGCGACCGTCCCGGTATCGAGGACGGTGGCGATGCGCGCGGCGAGAGCCGGTGTCATGCGCTCCGCCATGGCGGCGACGATGACGCCGCCATCAGCTTCAGCGAGCAGGCCGCGCTCCGCCACCGGCCGGCCTGCGGCCAGCGTCGCCGTGAGGTCGAGGCCGCCGAGCAGCCTGGCGTCGCTGATCGCAGTCGGCAGGCGCCGCTGCGGCTGCGCGCCCAGCAGCTCGGTCAATCGCGCCAGCAGCGCCTCGCGAACCGGCCCCGCCGGCGCGCGCAGGGTGACGCCGCCGAGCGCGGCGGGGTCGAGCGCCAGCAGGGCGATGGCGAGTTCGGCCCTCGCCCAGAGCGAGGGGGCTTCCGGCGCAGCGGCCGCGCCCGCCGTCACGGCCCGAACACCTCTTCGAGCGCGCGGTCGACGCGGGTGGTCGAGCGCGCCTCGTCGAGCGGATTGCGGCGCAGGCGGTGCCGCAGCGCCATCGGCGCGACCGCGCGGATATGGCTGTCGAGAATCTCGGCCTTGCCCTCCAGAGCCGCCAGCGCGCGGGCAGCCCGGATCAGGGTCAGCTCGCCGCGCAGCCCGTCGGTGCCGAGATGCAGGCAGAGCTGGGCGGCGCGATGCAGCGCGGCCTCGGAGGTGACGATGATCGGCAGGCGCTTGCGGCCGGCGGTGAGCTTGCGGCCCAGCGCCTCGTCCTTGGCGCGCCACAGCGCGATGAAGCTCTCGGGATCGCGATCATAGGCGTCGCGGCGCTTCACCACCTCGATGCGCGTCGGCAGATCGGCGGGGGTCGACACCTCGACCGACAGGCCGAAGCGATCGAGCAATTGCGGGCGCAACTCGCCCTCCTCGGGGTTGCCGCTGCCGACCAGCACGAAACGGGCGGGATGGCGGATGCTCAGACCCTCGCGCTCGACCACGTTCTCGCCGGAGGCGGCGACGTCGAGCAGCACGTCGACGAGATGATCCTCGAGCAGATTGGCCTCGTCGATGTAGAGAAAGCCGCGATGGGCGCGCGCCAGCAGGCCGGGCTGAAAGGCCTTCTCGCCACTCGCCAGCGCCTTTTCCAGATCGAGCGCGCCGACGACGCGGTCCTCGGTCGCGCCCAGCGGCAGATCGACCACCGGCACGGGCACGAGATGGGTCTTCTCGCCCTTGGCGGACGGGTCGGGGGCGCGGTTATAGGGGTCGCCGACGACGGCGCGCATCGGCGGCAGCAACGCGGCCAGCGCCCGCACCGCCGTCGATTTGCCGGTGCCACGATCGCCGAAGATCAGCACGCCGCCGATGGAGGGATCGATCGCCGCCAGCAGCAGCGCCTGCTTCATCTCCTCCTGCGCGACGATGGCCGAAAACGGGAAAGGCTGGGCCATAAAGGCACTCCGACGGAAGACGATGGATCGGCCGGGATCAGGTGACAGCCAGATCGGCCAGGCGCTGCGGCAGGCGGAAGACGACATCCTCATCCTGCCCCGCGAGTTCGCGGATGGAGACTTTTCGGAAGCCGCGGAGACGATCGATCGTCTCCTGCACCAGCCGTTCGGGCGCCGAGGCGCCGGCGCTGAAGCCGACGGTGTCGACCCCGTCGAACCAGCTCTCGTCGATGGCGTCGGGACCTTCGATGAGCCGGCTCTCGACGCCGCATTGCGCGCCGACTTCGCGCAGCCGGCTCGAATTCGAGGAGGAGCGCGAGCCGATTACCAGGATCAGGTCGCAATGGGGCGCCATCGCCTGCACCGCCGCCTGGCGGTTCTGCGTGGCGTAGCAGATGTTGCGCGTGTCGGGCCCGACGATGTCGGGGAAACGGCGGGTCAGCGCTACGATGACATCGCGGGTGTCCTGCACGCTGAGCGTGGTCTGGGTGATGTAGGCGACGCGGCTGTCGTCGCGCACTACGAGATCCTCGACCTCTTCGGGGCTGGCGAGCACGTGCAGCCGGCCGCCGATCTGCCCGCGCGTGCCCTCGACCTCGGCATGGCCCTCATGGCCGATCAGCACGACGTCATAGCCGAGATCGGCGTAGCGCCGGCCCTGGTTGTGGACCTTGGTCACCAGCGGGCAGGTGGCGTCGATCACGTCCAGACCCCGCGCGGCGGCCGCAGCCTCGACGCTGCGCGAGACGCCATGGGCCGAGAAGATCGTGGTGGCGCCATGCGGGATCTGGTCGACCTCGCCGACGAAGACCGCGCCCTGGGCGCGCAGACCCTCGACGACATGGGTGTTGTGGACGATCTCGTGACGGACATAGACCGGCGCGCCATGCTGGGCGACGGCGCGCTCGACGATCTCGACGGCCCGCACCACCCCGGCGCAAAAGCCGCGCGGCTTGGCCAGCAGCACCGTCAGCGGCCGGGGCTGGGAGCGGCTCATCGCATCGGCTCCTGCACCAGCCTGAGCGCGGCGGCGCCGGCCGAGGCGCTGCGCGCGGCGGAGAGCGCCGGGCGGCAGAGCCCAAGCGCCGTCTCTACGATGGAGGCGGCGTCGAGCCCGGCCTGCGCATACATGCGCGCCTGGGTGTCATGATCCTGGAAGAGATCGGGCAGGGTCAGCGTCTTCAGCTTCAGCCCATGGGCCAGCAGGCCGAGATCGGCCAGGGCATGCAGGACGAAGGAGCCGAAGCCGCCGATCGAGCCCTCCTCGACCGTGATCAACGCCTCGTGGTTGCGGGCGAGGCCGGAAATCAGCTCGCGGTCGAGCGGCTTGGCGAAACGCGCATCGGCCACGGTCGTCGACAGGCCCAGCGCCTCCAGCTCGTCGGCCGCCTGCAGGCATTCCGCCAGCCGCGTCCCATAGGAGAGCAGCGCGACGCGCGAGCCCTCGCGCAGGATGCGGCCGCGGCCGATCGGCAGCGGCACGCCCACGGCCGGCAAGGCGACCCCCGTCCCGTCGCCGCGCGGATAGCGGAAGGCGATCGGCCCGGTATCATGGGCGCGGGCGGTGGCCACCATATGCACCAGCTCGGCCTCGTCGGAGGGGGCCATCAGCACGAAATTCGGCAGGCAGCCGAGATAGGCGGTGTCGAAGGCGCCGGCATGGGTGGCGCCGTCGGCCCCCACCAGCCCGGCCCGGTCGATGGCGAAGCGGACGGGCAGGTTCTGCAGCGCGACGTCATGCACGATCTGGTCGAAGGCGCGCTGCAGGAAGGTGGAATAGATCGCGCAGAAGGGCTTGAGCCCCTGGCAGGCGAGGCCGGCGGCGAAGGTGACGCCATGCTGCTCGGCGATGGCGACGTCGAAGAAGCGCTCGGGATGGGCCTTGGCGAAGAGGTCGAGCCCGGTGCCAGAGGGCATGGCCGCTGTGATGGCGACGATGGCGGGATCGCGCGCCGCCTCCTGCACCAGCGCCTGGGCGAAGACCTTGGTGTAGGACGGCGCGGCGGAGACGGTCTTTTCCTGCGCGCCGGTGGCGACGTTGAACTTGACCACGGCGTGGTATTTGTCGGCCGTCGCCTCGGCCGGGGCGTAGCCCTTGCCCTTCTGGGTGACGACATGGACCAGGATCGGCCCCTGGCCGGCGTCGCGGACATTGCGCAGCACCGGCAGGAGATGGTCGAGGTTATGGCCGTCGACCGGGCCGACATAATAGAAGCCGAGCTGGTCGAAGAGCGTGCCGCCGGTGAGATAGCCGCGCGCATGCTCGACGGCGCGGGTGATGCCGCGGTCGAGCCGCCTGCCGAAGCGCCGCGTCAGCTGGCGGCCATGGTCGCGCAGCGAGAGATAGGCCTTGCCGGAGAGAAGCTTGGCGAGATGCGCCGAGAGCGCGCCGACGGGCGGCGCGATCGACATGTCGTTGTCGTTGAGGATGACGATCAGCCGCTTGCCGAGCGCGCCGGCGTTGTTCATCGCCTCATAGGCCATGCCCGCCGACATCGCGCCGTCGCCGATGACGGCGACGACATGGCCGTCATCGCCCTTGAGATCGCGCCCCACCGCGAAACCCAGCGCGGCCGAGATCGATGTCGACGTGTGGGCCGCGCCGAAGGGATCGTAGTCGCTCTCGCTGCGCTTGGTGAAGCCGGAGAGGCCGCCGCCCTGGCGCAAGGTGCGGATGCGCTCGCGCCGGCCAGTGAGAATCTTGTGCGGATAGGCCTGGTGGCCGACATCCCAGATCAGCACGTCGCGCGGCGTGTCGAAGAGATGGTGCAGGGCGACGGTGAGCTCGACGACGCCGAGCCCGGCGCCGAGATGCCCGCCGGTGACGGAGACGGCGTCGATCGTCTCCGCCCGCAATTCCTCCGCGAGCTGCTTCAACTCCCAGGGGTGGAGGCCTTGCAGATCGGCAGGGCTGGCGATCGCGTCGAGTAGAGGGGTGTGCGGCATCGTCGTCCCCATCATGGCCAAGGCCAGCGTCAAAGTGTCAACTTAAACTAACACATTGATGTAAGGCTAGCGATACAGTACGAAGGAGTTGCGCGAGATGCAATCGCCTTGCGGCGCGCAAATGAGATCGGCGGCAGCCCGTGCAAGCGGCTGCCGAGGCCGACATTGTCATCGTGATAGGCTTGGCGGCGTCCTGCCGCCGGACTGGAGGCTTGTTCCGATCGTGGAGCGCCCTAGTCTTAGAATCAGTACGGTTCCAAGGAGGACGCTCACCATGAAGACCATCGTCTATGCCGTCGCCACGACCATGCTCGCCTTCGCCCCCGGCCTCGCCGGTCAGGCCTTCGCCCAGGACGCCGCAGCGGGCGAGAAGGTCTTCCTGCAGTGCCGCGCCTGCCACCAGATCGGCGAGACCGCCAAAAACGGCGTCGGACCCCAGCTCAACGGCATTCTCTCGGGCCAGCGCAAGGCGGGAACCGCGGCGGGCTACACCTATTCGAACGCCTACAAGGCCCTCGACAAGACCTGGAGCGAAGAGAATTTCCGCGTCTACATCAAGGATCCGCGCGGTGTGACGCCGGGCACCAAGATGGTCTATCCGGGCCTGAAGGACGAGACGCAGATCAACAATCTCGTCGCCTATCTCAAGCAGTTCGGCATGGACGGCAAGAAGCAGTAACAGCGGCTTCGACCGGCCGGACGATGCGAAGGCGGGTCTCTGCGAGACCCGCCTTTTTCGTAGTCAGGAGGCGCGCCGCAGCGGCGTGACCGGGGAGGCCTGAGAGAGACGGATCGGCGCGCCGACCCGCGCCGAGCGATCGACATTCGTGGCGAAGCCGTCCATCAGCGTCCGCAGCTCGCCCATCTGCTGCGACAGCTCGCGGGCCGTGCCGAGGCTCTGCTCGGCCAGGGCGGCGTTGCGCTGGGTGGTCTCGTCCAGATGCTCGGTGGTGCGGCTGACCTCCTCGATGCCGGTCGCCTGCTCGCCGCTGGCGGCGGCGATCTCCGCGACCGCGGCCGATAGCTGCTGCGAGGCGGCGAGAATGTCGCCGAGCGATTCGCCGGCCGATCGCACGAGCTTGACCCCGCCCGCCACCTCGTCGACCGAGGTCGCGAGCAAGGCGCTGATGTCCTTGGCCGCGGCGCTGGAACGCTGCGCCAGCGTGCGCACTTCGGAGGCGACGACGGCGAAGCCACGGCCGGCATCGCCGGCGCGCGCGGCCTCGACGGCGGCGTTGAGCGCCAGCAGATTGGTCTGGAAGGCGATCTCGTCGATGACGGAGGTGATGTCGGTGATTCGCCGCGAGGTCTGCTCGATGCGTCCGATGGCGGCCACCGCCTCCTGCGCGATTTCGCCGCCGCGCTCCGCCAGGCCCATCGCCTCGCTGGCGCGGCTGGCGGCGAGCTTGGCCGATTGCGCGCTGGAGCGGACCGAGGCCGCCAGCTCCTCCATGGTCGCGGCGGTCTCGACCAGAGCGCTCGCCTGCTCCTCGGTGCGCGCGGCGAGATCGTCGGAGCCGGTGCGGATCTGTTCGGAGAAGACGGTGGCGGTCTGGGTCGTCTCCTGGACCCTGGCGATCGTCTCGGAGAGCCGCAGGTTGGTCTGGTTGATCTCGTCGCGCAGCATGCCGAAGACGCCGGCGTAATCGGTGGCGATCATCCGGGTGAAATCGCCCTTGGCGATGGCCGCCAGGCTGTGGGCGAACTCCATCGTCGCGGCCTGGACCGTGGCCGAGACGGCATTGAGCCCCTGGGCGATCTCGAGCGCCGCGCCGGTCTTGTTGCTGAGGTCGAGCTGGCGGCTGAATTCGCCGCGGCCGGCCTCGCTGACCACGGCCGCGATCTCCTGCTGCGCCGCCATGTCGGCCGTGACATCGGTCCAGAGCAGCGTGTGGCCCATGACGGCGCCGTCGCCGTCGAGAATATAGCTCATCGAGACATGAATTGTGCGACCGGCGATCTCGTATTTCACCAGCCGGATCCGGCCGTCATCGGTGATGAGGGTGCGGCTCAGCCGCGGATTGAGGCGGTAAGAGTCGATATGCCGGCCCATCATCGCCGCGACCGAGAAGGCCGGCTCGGCGGAGCGGAACTCCGGCTCGAGCTCCTGCAGAAGGGTGCGCAGCCCCTTGCTGAGCACGACGATCTTCTCTTCGGCGTCGGTAATCATCAGCAGCGTGCCGGAGGCTTCGATCGCCGCATTGTTGAGCGCCTGGATGGCGCCGAGCTGCTGGAACTGCTGCAGGGACCGGCCGATCTCGCCGATCTCGTTGTTCTTCTCGACATGCGGCACGGCCGAGCCGAAATCGCCGTCCTGGAAGCGGCGGATCGCGCCGATCAGATCGCCGATCGGATGCTTGATCGAGCGCAGGATGGTGAAGCCGAGAATGATGGTGAGCAGGAAGAACCCGATCACGACGCCCATCTTGAGGCGCATATCGGCCTTGAAGCGGTCGATGCGGGCGCTCAGCAGGCGCGACAGCTCCGTCTCGACCTGCGGCAGCAGCGCGGCGTTGGCGGCAAGCAGCGCGTCGGCGGCGGAGATCGCGCCGCTTGCGTCGCGCATCGGCCCGGCGCGCAGCAGCGAAGCCTTCGCCGCATCCAGCGTTGCGGCGAGGCGCTGACCCGTCTCGGTCAGAGCCTGCATCGGCAAGGCCAGAGTCGGGCGCAACGCGCCGTCGCGGGTGTGATCGATGGCCGAGCCCAGCGCCGAGCCGACCGCCGCGAAAGCGTGGCCCTGACGGGTGAGCGCGGCGATGAAGCCGGCGAAATCGCCAGGACCGGCCTGACCCGCCTGGTAGGGCGCCAGGCTGAGGCGCAGATTGACCGTGGCCGCTTTCAGCTCGGGCATGCGGGCGACGATGGCGTCCATCAGATAATAGCTGTCGAGATCGGGATCGAGCGTCAGGTTGGAGCCGTCGGCGATCGCCAGGATCGCGGCCTTCGCCGCATCCAGCGCCGCCAGCCGGTCACGGCCGCCCGCGGCCTCGCGCAGCGCCTTGACCGCCTCGGCCGATTTGAAGCGCGCGTCGAATTCCGCGCCGCGCGCGGCGAGCCTGTCGATCAGCGCCGGCTCGACCCGGCCTTCGCCCGGCCCGGTCAACGCCGTCAGAACAGGGGTCAGCGCCTCGATATAGGCGACGCCCTGGCGCTCCAGATCGGCGAAGGCGATGTCCTTGCTGGCCTGCGCGACGTAAAGATAGGTCATGAGTC
The DNA here is from genome assembly GCA_046292405.1 of Allobosea sp. Classification (GTDB taxonomy): domain Bacteria; phylum Pseudomonadota; class Alphaproteobacteria; order Rhizobiales; family Beijerinckiaceae; genus Allobosea. The sequence continues at coordinate 9,805 of JBKBRD010000073.1, forward strand.
CGAACGGGACGACGACCGAGCCGAGCAAGACGAGAATCTTCGATCCTATCCGGAGGTCGGGCAGGTTCAGTCGCATGGTCGTCTCCGATTGGGGCTGCTCGCAGATGCCGACAGGCGATGGCTGCGTCGGTCGGGTGAAAAGCTTTCATCTTTCAGTTCTTAAAAGATGAATTTCGGCTTTGGCGTGATGGCCTATACAATTAGACATATTACAAGTTGTTGAAATCATTTGCCGATTAACCGAGGGGTTGATCTCACCTTTGGTTAACTATGATCGCCCCGCATTAACCGTTGGCGTGCCGGCCTGAACGGCTGATGAGACGCTGCTGACGTGTTTTGTCCGCGCTTTCGACAGATCCCGGCCATTGCCCAATGGACCGGCCGGCGGCGGCCGCTTAAGGTCCGCGCCATGAGCCAGACCGCGCAAGAACCGCCCCATAGCCAAGCCGCAGAAGGCCCGGAGTTGAAGCCGGGCGACCATCTCTTCCTCGTCGACGGCTCCAATTTCATTTTCCGAGCCTATTTCCAGTCGATCAACCAGGACCGGAAATATCTCTCGCGCTCGGACGGGCTGCCGTCGGGCGCCGTGCGGCTGTTCGCGACGAAGCTGTTCCAGTTCGTGAAGGATGGCGTGCTCGGCGTGAAGCCGACGCATCTGGCCATCGTCTTCGACAAGTCCGAGAACTCTTTCCGCAAGGCGCTCTATCCCGCCTATAAGGGCAATCGCTCCGAGCCGCCGGCCGATCTGATCCCGCAATTCCCGCTGATGCGCGAGGCCGTGCGCGCCTTCGGGCTGATCCCGGTCGAGCAGGACGTCTACGAGGCCGACGACCTGATCGCGACCTATGCGCGCCAGGCGCGCGAGGCGGGCGCGGATGTGCTGATCGTCTCGGCCGACAAGGACCTGATGCAGCTCGTGCGGCCAGGGGTGGCGATGTACGACCCCGCCTCCGGCGACGCCAGCAAGGGCAAGGGCTTTCGCGCCGAGCGCAAGATCGGCGAACCCGAAGTGGTCGAGTATTTCGGCGTGACGCCGGACAAGGTCGTCGATGTCCAGGCGCTCTCGGGCGACGCGACCGACAATGTGCCGGGCGCGCCGGGCATCGGCATCA
>JBKBRD010000074.1:0-10781 GCA_046292405.1 Allobosea sp.
GCGCCAGCGGCGGGCCGGAGCGGCTGACGCAGATCGTCACGCTCGCTTCCGGGCGCGAGATCCGCAACAGCCGCTGGGCCCATTCGCGCCGCCGCTACGACGCCGGATTCGGCGTGCGCACGCTCGACGCGCTGGCGGCGATCGTCGCCTTCTTCGAGGAGAGGCGCGGCCGGCTCTACGGTTTCCGCTGGCGCGACCGGCTGGACTGGAAGAGCTGCCCGCCGTCGAAGACGCCTGCCGCCACAGACCAGAGGCTGGGCACGGGAGATGGGGTGACCGCCGCCTTCCAGCTCGGCAAGGATTACGGCGCCGGCGCCACCGCCTATCGCCGCCCGATCACGAAGCCCTGGCCGGGCGAGGTGCGCATCGCCGTCGACGGCGTCGCGCAGACGGATGGTCTCGATTTCGGCTGCGACCCGACCACGGGCGTCGTCACCTTCATCCCGGGCCGCGTGCCCGCCGCGGGGGCCGCGATTACCGGCGGCTTCCTCTTCGATGTTCCCGTCCGCTTCGACATCGACGCGCTCGATGTCGATCTCTCGGCGTTCGAGGCCGGCGAAATCCCAAAGATCCCCGTGGTCGAGATCATCGCCTAGGAGGGCCCGATGCGCGATCTTCCCCCCGGCCTTGCGGCGCATCTGGCGCAGGGCGCGACGACGCTGTGCCGATGCTGGAGCCTGAAGCGACGCGACGGCGTCGCGCTCGGCTTCACCGACCATGATCGCCCGCTGGTCTTCGACGGTCTCGCCCATTCGCCGGTCACGGGGTTGAGCGCAGCCGAGAGCGCCGCCGAACTCGGCTTCGCCATCGGCGGCGGCGAAGTCTCCGGGGCCTTCGCCGCCACTGGGCTTTCGGAGGCGGATCTGGCGCGCGGGCTCTATGACGATGCGCGGGTCGACATCATGCTGGTCAACTGGGCCGAGCCGGCCCAGCGCCTCCTGCTCGAGCGCGGTTTCATCGGCGAGATCAAGCGCAGCGACACCGGCTTCACCGCCGAGTTGCGCGGCGCCGCCAAGGCCTTCGACGAGGAGCGCGGCAGGATCTACGGCCGCTCCTGCGCCGCCGATCTCGGCGACGCCCGCTGCGGCGTCGCGTTGACGCCCGTGGCCGCGAAGGTCGCGGGCACGGATGGCCGGCTGAGCCTCACGGCGCCGGCTTTGGCAGCGTTTCCCGACGCGCATTTCACCGCCGGTCGGCTCAGTTTCATCAGCGGCGGCAATCTCGGTTTCGCCTGCGAGATCAAGCGCCACGCCGCCAGGGACGGGCTGGTCGTCCTGCAGCTTTGGCAGGCCGCCCCGGCCGCGATCCTGCCCGGGGACGGCTTTGCCGTGACGCCGGGCTGCGACAAGAGCTTCGCCGCCTGCCGGCGCAAATTCGGCAACGGGCTCAACTTTCGCGGCTTCCCCCATATACCCGGCAACGACTTCATCATCGGCGGGGTCAGGCCGGGCGATGGCGCTCTCGACGGCGGGAGCCTGTTCCGATGAGCGCCCGCGTCTCGCGGGACGCTATCGTCGCCGCCGCGCGCGACTGGCTCGGCACGCCCTATCATCATCAGGCGTCGCTGTGCGGCGTCGGTTGCGACTGTCTCGGGCTGGTGCGGGGGGTCTGGCGGGAGTTTTACGGGGCGGAGCCGGAGCCGCTGCCCGCCTATTCCCGCAGCTGGGCGGAAAGCCTGGGCAGGGAAACGCTGGCGCAGGCCGCCGCGCGACACCTCCTGCCTCTCGCCCGCGGCCAGGAGCGGCCCGGCGACGTGCTGCTGTTTCGCTGGAAGGCGCATCTGCCGGCGAAGCATTGCGCGATCCTCAGCGGCCCCGCGCAGATCATCCACGCCCATGACGGCGCGGCCGTGACCGAGGTGGTCTACACCCCATGGTGGCGGCGCCATCTCAGCCATGTCTTTTCCTTTCCGGAGGTCGGCGACTGATGGCGACGCTTCTTCTGCAGGTTGCGGGTCAGGCCCTGGGCTCGGCGCTCGGCGGCCCGATCGGCGGGATTCTCGGCGCGGCGCTCGGCGGGATTGCCGGCGCGGCGATCGACCAGTCGTTGCTCGGCCAGGGCGGCGTCAAACGCGTCGAGGGGCCGCGGCTGAAGGAGATCGGCGGGCTGGCCTCAACGGAAGGCGCGCCGATCCCGCGGCTCTATGGCCGCGCGCGGCTGGGCGGGCAGCTGATCTGGGCAACGCGTTTCGAGGAGGAGATCCGCCTCGACGTCACCCGCTCGAAGAGCGGCGGCAAAGGCGGCGGGTCGCCGAAAACGGTCGAAACCAGCTACGCCTATTTCGCCAATCTCGCGATCGGCCTGTGCGAGGGGCCGATCAGCTTCGTCAGGCGCGTCTGGGTCGATGGGCGCGAGCTCGACCGTTCGACTGTCACGCTGCGCGTGCATCGCGGCCTGCCCGACCAGGAGCCCGATCCGCTGATCGTCGCCAAGGAGGCGGGCGAGGCCCCTGCCTATCGCGACCTCGCCTATGTCGTGTTCGAGCGCCTCCCACTGGCCGATTACGGCAATCGCGTCCCGCAATTCGCCTTCGAGGTCGTGCGCGCCGTGGACGGGCTTAGCGGCATGATCCGCGCGGTGACGCTGATTCCGGGCGCGGGCGAATTCGTCTACGATGCGCGGCCGATCAGCCATGAGCCGGAACCCGGCGTCACTCGCAGCCTGTCGCGCAACCAGCTCTTCGGCGGCGCCGATATCGACGCGTCGCTGAGCCAGTTGCGGGCGCTCTGCCCCAATCTGCGCAAGGTCGCGCTGGTGGTGAGCTGGTTCGGCGACGATCTGCGCGCCGGCTCCTGCAGCCTGGCGCCGCGGGTCGAAGCGGCGGTGAAACCCACGGACGGGGCGCAATGGGCCGCGGCCGGACTGACGCGCGCCACCGCCCGCGTCGTCAGCGAGATCGATGGCAAGCCGGCTTTCGGCGGCACGCCCTCGGATGAGAGCGTCGTCGCGCTGATCCGCAAGCTGCGGCTCGATTACGGGCTCGCGGTGGTGCTCTACCCTTTCATCATGATGGACATCCCGGCCGGCAACGCGTTGCCCGATCCCGTCTCCGGCGCACCGGGCCAGCCGCGCTATCCCTGGCGCGGCCGCATTACAGCCTCGGGCGACGTCACGGCGCAGGTCGCCGCCTTCCTCGGCAGCGTCGGGCCGGGCGACATGGCGGTTGCCGGCGGCAGTGTCACCTGCGCCAAGCCGCAGGAATGGAGCCTGCGTCGGCTGGTGCTGCATTACGCCGCGTTGGCCCAGGCGGCCGGAGGGGTCGACGGCTTCATCATCGGCTCGGAGCTGGTCGGTCTGACGCATCTGCGCCGTGGCGAGGGCTATCCAATGGTCGACGGCCTGGTCGCGCTGGCGCAGGACGTGCGCGTGCTGCTGCCCGAGGCCCGGCTGACCTATGCCGCCGACTGGACCGAATACGGCGCCGATGTGCGCTCGGGCGGTCAGGATGTCGGCTTTCCGCTCGATCCGCTCTGGGCCTCGCCCGCCATCGACGCGATCGGCGTCGATTACTATCCGCCGCTCTCGGACTGGCGCGATTCCGGCGATCACGCCGATGCAACGATCGCCCGCGGCGCCAGCGAGCTCGACTATCTCCGCGACAGGCTGACCGCCGGGGAGGCCTATGACTGGTACTACGCCGATGCTGCCGGCCGGGCGGCGCAGTCGCGGTTGCCGATCGCCGACGGCGCCTTCGGCAAGCCCTGGGTCTTCCGCCCCAAGGATCTGGCGGGCTGGTGGCTGAACAGGCATGTCGAGCGCCGCGGCGGCGTCGAAACCCGCGCCACGGCTTTCCAGCCCGGCTCCAAGCCGATCTGGCTGACGGAGACGGGCATTCCCGCCGTCGACAAGGGCGGCAACGCGCCCAATGTCTTTCCCGATCCGCACGCGTCAGCCGCCGGCTACCCCTTTTTTTCCAGCGGCGCGCGCGACGATCTCGTCCAGGCGCGCGGGCTGGAGGCGATCATCTCCGGCTTCGATCCGGCGCGCAGCGGCTTTTCTGCGCAGCGCAATCCGGTGCATCCCGGCAGCGGCCTGCGGATGATCGACCCGGCCTCGATCTTCGTCTGGACCTTCGATGCCCGCCCGTTCCCGGCCTTTCCCGACCTGGGTGGAATCTGGGCCGACGGCGCCAATTACGAAACCGGTCACTGGATCAACGGGCGGATCGAGGGCGCGCCGCTCGAACGGCTGGTCAGCGCCATCCTCGCCAATTTCGGCCTGCCCCCGGCCGATGAACTGAGCATCGACGGCTTTGCCGATGGCTATGTGCTGGATCGTCCGCTATCGGCGCGGGCGGCGCTGGAGCCGCTGGCCACGATTTTCGGGTTCGACGCGACGATGAGCGGTGGAAGACTGTGCTTCCGCGGGCGCGGCGGCAGGATCGCGCGCGCACTATCGCCCGATGACTGGCTGCTCGACCGCGACGCCGCGCCTTTCGAGATGCGACGCGCGCAAGAGACAGAATTGCCGCATGAGCTGCGCCTGGGCTTCAGCGATGCGCAGCAGGATTATCGCAGCGCAGCCGCGCAGTCGCGCAGGCTGGCGGGAGCCGCACGCCGCGAGAGCGCGCTGGAGACTGCGCTGGTGATCCGCCAGGGCGAGGCGCAGCGGCTGGCGGACCAGCGCCTGCAGGAAATCTGGGCGAGCCGCGAAACGCTCGACATCGAGCTGTCGCCGCGCTGCATCGATCTCGAGCCGGGCGATGTCGTCTCATTGCCCGTCGGCGGCCAGCGCAGGCTGTTTCGCCTGACCCGGCTCGTCGACGGGCTCGCGCGGCGCGTCAGCGCGCGCGCCGTCGAGCCCGCGATCTATGCGCCTGCCGCCAGCCGCAGCGTCGCCCCGCCGCCGCGTACGCCGCCCGCTTTGCCCGGCAGGCCCTATGTCATCCCGCTCGACTGGCCGATCGCGCGCAGCGCCAACCCGCCGCTGCTGTCAGTCGCCGCCTTCGCCTCGCCCTGGCCCGGCGCGCTGGCGGTGTGGCAGGCCGATGCGAGCGGGCATTTCGCCCTGCTGCGCACGATCGAACCCCCCTCCATCGTCGGCGAGACCCTGACCGAGCTGCCGCCCGGGCCAATCTGGCGCAGCGACAGGCGCGCGCAGCTCGAAATCCGCCTGCGCGGCGGCATTCTCGCCTCGGTTTCGCCTGAAGCCGCGCTGGCTGGAGCCAATGCGCTCGCCCTGCTCGATGCGCAGGGCGTCGTGGAGATCGTCACGGCCGCTGATGTCGAGCTGATCGGCCCGCAGCGCTTCCGCCTGTCGGGTTTGGTGCGCGGGCTCGGCGGTTCTGAATCGGCGGCCGCGCGCAAGCTCCCGGCGGGGTCGCGGCTGGTGGTGCTCGACGGCGCGGCTGCGACGCTGACCGATACGCTCTCCGACATCGGCCAGGCGAGGCGCTACCGCATCGGACCCATTCAGCGCGATCCGGGCGATCTCACCATGACCGAGCTCAATCTGACCGCGACCGGCGCAGCACTGCGACCGCTCGCGCCCGTCCACCCCCGCGCCAGCAGGAGCGAGGCCGGGGTCGAGATCGCCTGGATTCGCCGCGCCCGGCTCGACGGCGATTCCTGGGAGCTCGACCAGCCGCCGCTCGGCGAGGAGGCGGAGCGCTACGCGCTGACGCTCTACCGCGGGACGTCGATCGTCAGCGCCGTCGAATGTCCTGCGCCGGTCTGGACCTATCCGCGCGCGCAGGAACTCGCCGATTTCGGCGCACTTCAGTCCGAGCTGGCGCTCGGCATCGCTCAGCTCAGCCGGGTGGTGGGGCGCGGCCATGAGTGGCGTGGACGGATCGCGATAGCGTGACATACACTGATAGGCCTCATTCATGGCGCGTTCAGTCGGTTCGTCCTACCCGGAAGGAGATGATGCCCGTCGCACCCCTCTTCGCTTTCGGATTGCTGTTCGTACCCGTGCTCACGGTGGACGATCCTGCGCCAATTTCCTGCCTTTCGGCGGAAGAGGTGCGCGAGGCGGTGGCCGACAACAAGGTCATCCAGCCGCTGCAGGCCTCGCGCCACGCACGCGCCGCCGCACCTGGCGAGGTCTTGCGCATCCGGCTCTGCCGCCAGGGCGATGAGTATGTGTATGTCGTGACGACCCTGAAGCGGGACGGGCGGGTGGCGCGCGTGACGCTCGAGGGGCATTCGGGCAAGGTCGAGGCGATTCGCTGAGCGCTCGAGCTTCAGCCCGTAGAACAGCCGCAACAGGAGCTTTCTGACCGTGAGACTGCTGGTCGTCGAGGACGACAAGGACCTGAACCGCCAGATTGTCACGGCGCTGGAAAACGCCGGCTATGCCGTGGACAAGGCGTTCGACGGCGAGGAGGGGCTGTATCTCGGCGAGACCGAGCCCTATGACGCGGTCATCCTCGATCTCGGGCTGCCGAAGGTCGATGGCGTCGCCGTGCTGCAAGCCTGGCGCAAGGCGGGCAAGACGATGCCCGTGCTCATCCTCACCGCCCGCGACCGCTGGAGCGACAAGGTTTCGGGCTTCGACGCCGGCGCCGACGATTATGTCGTCAAGCCCTTTCACATGGAGGAGCTGCTGGCGCGCGTCCGGGCGCTGCTGCGCCGCGCCGCCGGCCACGCGACCTCCGAGCTCGTCTGCGGGCCGGTGCGTCTCGACACCCGCGCCAGCCGCGTCGTCGTCGATGGCAGCGCCGTCAAGCTGACCTCGCACGAGTACCGCCTGCTCGCCTATCTGATGCATCACCAGGGCCGCGTCGTCTCGCGCACCGAGCTGGTGGAGCATCTTTACGACCAGGATTTCGACCGCGACTCCAACACCATCGAGGTGTTTGTCGGCCGGCTGCGCAAGAAGCTCGGCGTCGACATCATCGAGACCGTGCGCGGCCTCGGCTATATCGCGGCGGCAGCGCCCGAAAAGGTCTGACGCCTGGCCATGGCGATCGGGTCGCACCGCTATTCGCTCGGCGCGCGGCTTTTCATTTCGGCGGCGATTTGCTGCGCCTTGGTGCTCGCCCTGGCGGGTTTCGGCTTGACCACCTTCTATCGCCGTTCGGCCGAACGCGGCTTCGACGAGCGGCTCAGCGTCTACATCAAGGAACTCGTCGCCGATCTCGCTGCGCCCCCCGAGACCGAGCGCCAGTCGATCGGCGATCTCGGCGAACCGCGCTTCGACCTGCCGCTCTCCGGCTGGTACTGGCAGATCATCAGGCTCGATGGCGAGCGCCCGGTGGTGCGGTCGTCCCGCTCGCTGGTCGGCAGCCAATTGCCGAAGCTGCTCGACCAGCAGATCCAGCCCAACGCCAGAGGTCTGCGCGAAAGCTATGTCTCGGGCCCCGACGATCGCGGCCTGCGCATCCTCGAGCGCGAGATCGATGTCGGCGAGGATGGGCGCTTCACCGTCGCCGTCGCAGCGCCGGCCGACGAAATCGCCGAGGACATCCGCGACTTCCGCCTCGCGCTGACCATGACCTTCCTGCTGCTCGGGCTGGCGCTCGTCGCCTCCACCATCATCCAGGTCCGCTTCGGCCTGCGCCCGCTGGTGAAGCTGCGCGCGGCCGTCGGCGCCGTGCGCACCGGCGACAATCCCAGGATCGTCGGCAACTACCCACCGGATCTCGCGCCGCTCGCGGGCGAGCTGAACTTGCTCATCGACGCCAATCGCGAAATTCTCGAACGGGCCCGCACCCAGGTCGGCAATCTCGCCCATGCGCTGAAGACGCCGCTCAGCGTCATGCAGAACGAGGCCACGGGCGACGGCCCTCTCCCGCAGATCGTGAAGGCGCAGACCGCGATCATGCGCGACCAGGTGCAGTATTATCTGGACCGGGCGCGGGCCGCCGCCCTCAGCGGCGCGCTCGGCGGCGCAACCGAGATCGCCCCCTCGCTCGACGCGCTGATCCGCACCTTCGCCAAGATCGCGCAGGGGCGGGGCGTCAAGGGCCAGCACGAGGTCGCCGCGAGCGTCCGGTTTCGTGGCGAAAAACAGGATTTCGAGGAGATGCTGGGCAATCTCCTCGACAACGCCTTCAAATGGGCCCGCTCGCGGGTCGCTGTCAGCCTGGCGCCGCCGGCCGCCGACAGGCCGGGCCAGCTTGCTCTCTTGATCGACGATGACGGGCCGGGCCTGCCCGCCGACGCCATCGCGGATGTGATGAAGCGCGGGCGACGGCTCGACGAAACCACCCCTGGCTCGGGGCTCGGCCTGTCCATCGTCGTCGAACTGGCGAAGCTCTACGGCGGGGAGCTGGCGCTGGAGCCGTCGCCGCTGGGCGGCCTGCGCGCACGCCTGACCTTGCCGGCCCTGTGACGGCGCGCGCATGATGAAGCCTGCACGTGACCCTTTGTCGCCATGTTGGGACATGATGCTGCCTGCGCGATTGAGTATGTACAGCCCATGCTGATCTGGATCATCTTCGCAGCGATGACGGGAGCCGCCGTGTTCGCGCTGCTCTGGCCGCTCGGCCGTGGGCCGCGCGAGGCCTTCGCCGACACGGCCGACGCCGCCAGCCTGTACCGGTCGCAGGTCGGAGAGATCGATCGCGATGTCGCCCGCTCGCTGATCGGCCCCGCCGAGGCCGAGGCCGCCAAGGCCGAGGCGGCGCGGCGGCTGCTGCGCGCGGCCGGCGACGAGGTCGTCGCGCCGGGCGAGACGGAAGCGTCGCTGCGGCGGCGTCGCGCCAGCTCGGCGCTGGCGCTGTCCTGCGTGCCCCTGCTCGCCCTGCTGGTCTATGGCGCGTTCGGCTCGCCCAACACGCCGGACCTGCCGCTCTCCGCCCGGATCCAGCAGGAGCCGACGCGGCAGGATTTCGCCATGTCGCTGGCGCGGATCGAGGCGCATCTCGCCGCCAACCCGGCCGATGGCCGCGGCTGGTCCGTGCTTGCGCCGGTCTATCTCCGCCAGGGCCGGTTCGACGCCGCCGCCCGCGCCTTCGCCTCGGCGATCCGCAATGGCCAGGACGGCCCCGAGATGCACGCCGGCAGGGGAGAGGCGTTGATTCTCGCCGCCGGAGGCGTGGTGACGAGCGAAGCGCGCGAGAGCCTCGACGAGGCGGTGCGGCGCGACCCGGCCAACCCGCGCGCCCGCTTCTTCCTCGCCATCGGGATGGAGCAGGACGGAAATGCAGCCGGCGCCGCCATCGCCTTGCGTGCGCTGCTCCAGGATGCGCCGGCCGGCGCGGAATGGACGGAGACGGTGCGTCAGCGCCTGCAGGCGCTCCCGGGCGATGGGCCGGCGGAGGCGATCGCCAGCCTGCCCGAGGGCGCGCAGCGCGAGGCGATTCGCGGCATGGTCGAGGGGCTGGCGGCTCGTCTGAAGGATGGCGGCGGTTCGGCCGCGGAATGGGCCCGCCTGATCCGCTCCCATCTCGTTCTCGGCGACCGGGAGGCGGCGCGCGCGGCGCTGGCGACGGCGCGCACGCGACTGGCGCAGGATGCGGCGGCGCTGACGCAGATCAATGCGTTGGCTGGCGAGCTCGGGCTCAAGGACGCGACCAGCCCATGACAACGCTCGATCAAGCACGGCCCGGCCCCGCCAAGCGGCGGATGACCCGCAAGCAGAAGCGCCTCGCTCTGCTCGCCGCGGGCGCCCTCGTCCTCGCCATCGCCGCCGCGCTGGTGCTGGTGGCGATGCGCGACACCATCGTCTTCTTCTACGGACCCACCGAAATCGCCGAGAAAGGCATCGCGCCGGGCACGCGTATCCGCCTTGGCGGGTTGGTCGAGGCGGGCTCTGTCCAGAAGGGGCCGGGGCAGCGCGTGGTCTTTTCCGTCACCGACAGCAAGAGCACCGTCAAGGTCAGCTATGACGGCCTGCTGCCCGATCTCTTCCGGGAAGGGCAGGGGGTCGTGACGGAAGGCGTTTTCGAGGGCGGCTCCAGCTTCCGCGCCGATTCGGTGCTGGCCAAGCATGACGAAACCTATATGCCGCGCGAAGTCGCGGACACGCTGAAGAAGCAGGGGCATTGGCAGCCCGGCGACGGTCAGGCCAAGCCCGCTCCGGCCAACGCGCCTCCGGGCAATTCCGCTCCTTCCAATCCTGCGCCGTCAACGCGATGAGGCTCCGATGATCGTCGAGATCGGCCATTTCGCGCTTGCGCTCGCGCTGGGCGTCGCCGTCGTGCAGTCGGTGGTGCCGCTCTGGGGCGTGGCGCGGCAGGATCGCGCGCTCGCTTCCGTCGGCCAGGCCGCCGCGATCGCCAGTTTCCTGCTGGTCAGCCTCTCTTTCGCGGCGCTGACGATCTCCTATCTGCGCTCCGATTTCTCGGTCGAGAACGTCGTCGCCAACTCGCATTCGACACAGCCGCTGATCTACAAGATCACCTCCGTCTGGGGCAATCACGAAGGCTCGATGCTGCTCTGGGTGCTGATCCTCACCCTGTTCGGCGCGCTCGTCGCGGTCTCCAGACGCTCGCTGCCGGAGCGGCTGCGGGCCGGCACGCTGGCCGCGCAGGGCATGGTCACGGTCGCCTTCCTCGCTTTCACCCTGCTGACCTCCAACCCCTTCCGGCGCATGCTGCCGGCCCCGGCCGAGGGTCAGGATCTCAACCCGCTGCTGCAGGATCTCGGCCTCGCGATCCATCCGCCGCTGCTCTATGTCGGCTATGTCGGTTTCTCGATCACCTATGCCTTCGCCGTCGCGGCGCTGATCGACGGGCGCATCGACGCCGTCTGGGCGCGGGCCGTGCGTCCCTGGACGCTGCTCGCCTGGGTCTTCCTGACGCTCGGCATCGCGATGGGCTCCTACTGGGCCTATTACGAGCTGGGCTGGGGCGGCTGGTGGTTCTGGGATCCGGTCGAGAACGCCTCGCTGAT
>JBKBRD010000075.1:0-10774 GCA_046292405.1 Allobosea sp.
CGGCATCGCCCGCGCGCTCGCGACCGAGCCGAAAGTCCTGCTCTGCGACGAGGCCACCTCGGCGCTCGATCCCGAGACGACGCGCGCGATCCTGGCGCTGCTGCGCAAGGTCAACCGCGAGCTCGGCGTCACCATCCTGCTGATCACCCATGAAATCCCGGTGATCAAGGAGATCTGCGACCGCGTCGCGGTGATCGAGGGCGGGCGAATCATCGAGCAGGGCGACAGTTTCGACGTGCTGACCCGGCCGCAGCACGAGACCACGGCGCGTTTCGTCGAGGCGGTGACGGGCGTCGAGCTGCCGCTGCATCTGGCCGGCCGGCTCAAGGCCGAACCGCAGCCCGATGGCGCGACGGTGATGCGCATCACCTTCACCGGCGAGAACGCCACCGCCCCGGTGATCAGCCGGCTCAGCGGCACGCTGGGCATCGACGTCAACATCCTCGCCGGCCGCATCGACGAAATCGCCGGCCGCCCTTTTGGAACGCTGCTGGTGCAGGTGCCGGCGCGCGAGCCGGAGCGCTCTGCGGTGCTCGGCGCGCTGCGCACGCTCGAACTCAAGACGGAGGTGCTCGGCCATGTCGCCTGAGATCATTCGGCTCATCGCCCAGGCCACCGCCGACACGCTGCTGATGGTCGCGGTCGCGGCCGGGCTCGGCACGCTGCTCGGCCTGCCGCTCGGCGTCTTCCTCGCCACCAGCAAGCGCGGCGAACTCTTCGCCAGCCCCGTCGCCAATGCGGCGCTCGGCACGCTGGTCAACGCCACGCGCTCGACGCCCTTCATCATCCTCGTCGTCGCGATCATTCCCTTCACCCGGCTGATCGCCGGAACCTCGATCGGCACCACCGCCGCCATCGTGCCGCTGACCGTGGCCTCGACGCCGTTCATCGCCAGGCTGATCGAGGGCGCGATCCGCGAGGTCGATCAGGGGCTGGTCGAGGCGGCCCGCGCCATGGGCGCGACGCCGCTGCAGATCGTGCGCAAGGTGCTGGTTCCCGAGGCGCTGCCGGCGATCGTGCTCGGCCTGACGCTCGCCCTGGTCAGCCTGCTCGGCTTCTCGGCCATGGTCGGGGCCGTCGGCGGCGGCGGACTCGGCGATCTCGGCATCCGCTACGGCTATCAGCGCTTCATGCCGGATGTGATGGCGGCGGTCGTCGCCGTGCTGATCATCCTCGTGCAGACCGTGCAGAGCCTCGGCGACCGGCTGTCCCGGCGGCTGAACAAGCGGCTGCGCCACGCCTGAGCCCTGTCACCCAGACTTTCAGACTGCCATCCCGGCACGCGCCCGACGGCCGCGTTTCGCAGATGAGCGCTGGATCGCAGACCTCATCTCATCCCGAAGGAGACAAACCCATGACCCTCATCACCCGCCGCCTCGCGCTCGCTGCCGGCCTGGCCCTCGGCCTGGCTGCGCCTGCCTTCGCCCAGCAGGGCCAGACCCTGCGCATCGGCGCCTCGCCGGGACCGCACGCCGAAATTCTCGAGCAGGTGAAGCCGATCCTGGCCAGGCAGGGCATCACCCTGAAGATCGTCGAGTTCTCCGATTACGTGGTGCCCAACCAGGCGCTGGACGCCGGCGAGCTCGAAGCGAATTCCTTCCAGAACCAGCCCTATCTCGACAATCAGATCAAGGATCGCGGCTACAAGCTGGTCAGCGTTGGGCTGACCGTGAATTTCCCGCTCGGCATCTATTCGGCGAAATACAAGGACTGGGCGCAGGTGCCTGACGGCGCCAGCATCGCCATCCAGAACGATCCGACCAATGGCGGGCGCTCGCTGCTGCTGCTGCAGGACAAGGGCGCAATCAAGCTGAAGGACGGCGTCGGCTTCAAGCCGAGCCCGGCCGACATCGTCGGCAACCCCAAGAAGCTGAAATTCATCGAGATCGACGCCGCCCAGACGCCGCGCTCGCTCAACGACGTCGCCGCCGCCGCGATCAACACGAATTACGCGGTCGACGCCAAGATCGAACCGACCTCGGCGATCCTGCGCGAAGATCCCAAGGGCCCCTATGTCAATGTGATCGCCGTGCGCGCCGTCGACAAGGACAAGCCCTGGGTGGCGGCGCTGCTTTCGGCCTATCACAGCCCGGAAATCAAGAGCTTCGTCGCCGAGCGCTTCAAGGGCGCGGTGCTCGCGGGCTGGTAGTTTCCGAAGAAGCGCGGGTCTCAGCCCGCCGCCGAGGACGCGCCCCCTCCCCCTTGTGGGGAGGGGAAGCGCTTTGGCGATCAGGGTCTGAGCGTGGCCGGGAGCGCCCCCCTCCCCCTTGTGGGGAGGGGTAGGGGTGGGGGGCGCAAAGCAGGGCGCGACAGTCGCATCATGGGCACGCCGGCCATGCAGCGCCTCAGCCTCGCCCCGCTCACCAGGCGGCTCGCCCCCCACCCCTCTCCCCTCCCCACAAGGGGGAGGGGAAGCGCTTTTGCGTGAAGGGTCTGAGCGTGGCCAGGCGTCAGCGGGCGATCGACCCCAAAGCGAAGAACTGCGTCTCGCCCGAGGAATCATCGACGCCGTCATTGTCGGTGACGACGAAAACCGCTCCGGCGCCATCCACCGTCATGCCCTCGACCTTGTCGAGCCCATAGCCGCCCAGCGCCATGAGATCGGGCGTAAGATCCCGCAGCAGCGTCTTCTCGACCAGCGGCAGCGGCCCGGAACCGAGCGGCGCCGGGGTCAGACCCTTCACCGAAAACACCGCCAGCGTCTTCACCGCGCCAGAGCCCAGCAGATTGTCGCGTTCGATCACCGCGAACTTGTCATCGCCGAGAAAGCTCAGCTCCGAGAGGCCCATCCAGCCCCCGGCCCCCGGCGCGCTCAGCGGATAATGCAACGCGCTCCAGCTCCTGCTGATCGGCTTGTAGGCCAGGATCTTCGCCAGCCCCTTCGGATCGTCCTTCCATTCGCGCTGCACCGCCAACCAGACCGTCTCATCGGCGCCGCTCCCCGTGACCGCGACGCCTTCCAAGCCGTAGCGCGTCGCCTGTCGCGCCAGCTCGACGGGCAGCGCGATCTCCTCCTCGACCACGCCGGTCGCGGAAACCCGCAGCAACAGGTTCTGCGTCGGCGCGTCGCTCTTCTCGGGATTGCCTTCGGACGCGATCCAGAAGCCGCCATCAGCCCGCGTCGCGATGCCCTCGGGGTCATAGGCGGCGGGCTTGCCCTCCCTGGTGAGGGTGAGCGCGCCGGTGATCAGCGCCGGTTTCGCCGTAGCGTCGATGGTCAGGATCCGCGAGGGCGCGTAGGCGCTGTCGACGACGGCGAAGAGCCGACCCGGCTTGGCCCGGTCGGCGGCGAGGCCAGACAGTGCGCCCCAGCCGATCGGCGCGCCATTCTCATTCGCCGAGACGATGGTGGGATAGGCGGCCGGCGCGTCGCTGCGGCGATAGACCGTGACGACCGAACGCGGGCCGCCCTTGGCGCCGAGATCGGATTCAGAGGCGGTGACGAAGAGATTGCGCTGCGGCAGCGCAAGCAGCCCTTCCGGCGCCACGCCACCGGGCAGGGCCTGCAGATAGCGCGGGGCCCGACCTGGACCCTCATCCCGATAGACCAGCACCAGCGACGCGCGCTCGAGCCCGACGAAGATCAGCCGATCCGGCCCGAAATGCGCGACCTCGATACCCTCCGGCTCGCTGCCCTTGGCGGCAGACCGCTTCTCCGGGTAATGGCCGAGCCGCATGGCGATGTGTTCGACAGCCGCCCCGGCGTCGAACTCGACCGAGCCATCTTTGCGGAAGATGGTGAAGCCGCGCGAGCCACCCTTCCAATCGCCCTCATTGGCGGTGACGAAGCGGTCCTTGTCGAGCCAGCGCACGGCGTCCGGCTCGCGCGCGACAGCCGTCGGCGCCTCCGTCGGCTTGATCTGCCCGTCGCGCGTCTTGTCGATGGCGGCGAGATCGACCGTTCCGGCGCTGAAATGGCTGACGATCTTGCCGTTCCGGCTGTCGGCGACGACGATATGGTTGTTTTCCTGCAGCGTCAGCGCCACCAGCCCGTCCTGATTGGCGTCGACGAATTCCGGCTCCGGATCCGTCGGCGCGATGGCCGCCAGGCCAGACAAGTCGACAAGCTGGCGCGAGGCGCAATCGATCGCGCCGTCCCGGATGCCGATCAGCGTCAGGTTGCCGCCAGGCGATTGCGGCAAGGCCCCCTTGTCCAGCTTTTCGTCGCGCTCATTCTCGATGGCGACGACGAGCTTGCTGTTGTCCTTCGTCAGCGTCACCGAATCCGGCTGGCCGCCGAGATCGCAGGTGGCGACGACCCGCTTCGTCTTGAGATCGACCGTCGCGAGATGCCCGGCGGGCGCCGCGTAATTGGCGCCCGAGGTGACGACGGCGACGAAGGCCTTGTCGCCGAGGATGGCGACCGAGGTGGATTCGCCCGCCAGGGGCACGAAGCCGGCCGGCTTGGGACGGTCGGGCGTCGTCAGGTCGATCAGGCCGAGCGCCTTCTGCTCGCCATCCGTATAAGCGAGCAGCATGCCGTCGGCGGTCGCGGCGATGATTTCCGCCACCGTCTTTTTCGCCGGGTCCCGGTCGGCCGGCAGGTTCGAGAGGACGGAAAAGCTGGCGATCCGGTTGAACATCGGCTCCGCCTTGGCGAGGCCGGCCGTCAACGAAACGGCGAGGGCCGCGATGATGGAGGTCGAGGCGCGCATGATGTCCTGCCCTGGTCGGCGATCGGGAACGCAGGCTTAGGGCAGGAATCGTGACGCGCCGATGACGTTTCGTCATCGCCATCGGACCGGGGCTGCGGGCTCCGATTCAGCCCTGAGCCAGTTCAGCCGCAGTCGAGCGGTTCAGCCCGATCAGCTCCAGCTCCGTGACGATCCCGACGGCGACCGCCTGCGCCAGCACGAAGCCGACGCCGAGGCCGCTGGGCTGGAACCAGCCGCTGATCAGGACCAGCAGGCTGTCGGCGATCCAGATGAGGTTCACGCCGATCACGGCGAGCACGGCGATGCGCGGCAGGCTCCTGCGGCTGGCGAGCCAGCCGAGCGCCATGGCGCAGGGCAGCAGAACCAGCCCTGCCCCACGCAGGAAATCGGCGGGCAGCCCCAGCAGAGGGCTGAGCGGCGCGGCCAGAACGGCCAAAGCCAGCCCCATGCCGGCGCAGGCGGCGGCGTCGAGGGCGAGCGCCTGGCGCAGCAGGCGGGAGGCGATCAGTGTCGACATGACAGGTCTCCTTGGCTGGACGCGGGTTGGCGCGCCGGGTTGATGCAGCCAGCCTGACGGCGATGCGGCGCTCCGTCGATTAAGCCGAAGGTAATTGCCCGTGCGGCCCCGCGCGAAGATGATGCGGTCATGAACACGCACCAACAGCCCCGGGCCGGCGAGCTCATCCGCGACTGGCGTCGCTTGCGTCGCCTGAGCCAGCTCGATCTGGCGCTGGAGGCGGAGATCTCGCAAAAGCATCTCAGCTTCGTCGAAAGCGGCCGCTCATTGCCGAGCCGGGACATGATCCTGCTGCTGTGCGAGACGCTGGGCGTGCCGCTGCGCGAGCGCAACGCCGTGCTGCTGGCCGGCGGCTACGCTCCGGTCTTCCTGGAACGGGCCTGGGAGGATGTGCAACTCGCAGCGGCGCGGGCCGCGGTGGAGACGATCCTCAAGGGCCATGAGCCCTACCCGGCTTTGGCGGTCGACCGGCACTGGACGCTGCTCGCCGCCAACGACGCCGTCGCGCCGCTGATGGGGCTGGCGGCCGATGCCGAATTGCTGCGCCCGCCCGTCAATGTGCTCAGGCTGTCGCTCCATCCGCACGGGCTGGCGCCGCTCATCGACAATCTCGGCGAATGGCGCGCCCATCTGCTGGCGCGCCTGCGCGAGCAGATCCGCGCGACGGCGGATCGCACGCTGACTTCGCTGCTGGACGAGCTTGAGGACTATCCGGCCCCACCCGCCGGCCATGCTCCGGCTCAGGGGGAGGCGGCGATCGCCGTGCCGCTGCGGTTGCGCATGGGCGACCAGGTTCTGTCCTTCATCTCCACGACGACAGTGTTCGGAACGCCGGTGGACATCACCTTGTCGGAGCTGGCGCTGGAAACCTTCTTCCCGGCCGACGCGGCGACGCGGGCGGCCCTGCAATCTGTCCCGGCACAGTCAAAATCGAACAAAGATCACGCTGACGTGAGGTGATTTCCTTGGGAACCATTCCTGGCCTGCCCGGTTTATTCCGCACTGCCGCAAGGCGGCGCAAGTTCACCTGAAGGAGTGCCAATCATGGGTAGCATGACCGACAAGATCAAAGGCATGGCCAACGAAGCCACCGGCAACGTCAAGCAGGCCGCCGGCCGGGCGCTCGACAAGCCTGAGCTCGAGGCCGAGGGCTTCGCTCAGGAGCGCAAGGGCGAAGCCCAGCAGGCGCTCGGCAAGGGCAAGGACGCCGTGAAGAACGTGGTCGACAAGGCCTGACGCAAGTCAGCCTCGAGACCTGAAACGGGCTCCCGCAAGGGGGCCCGTTTTGCTGTCGGGACGCCTCAGCGCTGGCCGCCCCTGATGCGCCGAACCATTTCATTGAGCGCGAGCAGCACCAGCGCGAGAATGAACGGCAGCAGATAATAGATGATGCGGAACAGCAGCAGCGCGCCCAGCACCTGCTCGAACGGCAGCCGGCTTAGCGCCACCAGCATCGTCGCCTCGAACACGCCGAGCCCGCCAGGCGCATGGCTGGCGATGCCGATCAGGCAGGCGAAGACATAAGCCGCAAGGAAGGTCGGATACTCCAGATTATGCCCGCCGGGGAGCAGCACGAACAGCACGGCGGCGGCCGAGCAGACTTCGGCCGCGCCCAGCAGCATTTGCGCCAGGGTGATGCCAAGGCCAGGCAAGGGCAGGTTCCAGCCCCGCACCCGGATGGTGCGCTCGCCGGTGGAAATCCAGATGAGATAGCCGATCGTGCCCGCAGCCACCGCCGCCCCGACGGCCTGCACGACGAGCGGGCTGGTGCGTGCGAGAATCGCCACGGATTCGGTTGCATAAAACAGGCTGGCGCACAGGATCGCGCCGAGGCCGAGCCAGAAGGTGATGCCGGCGATTACCGTGAGGCTGGCCACCTCCGAGGCGCGCACGCCCTTGGCCGCGTAGATCCAGTAGCGCACCGTGCCGGCGGTCACGATCGGGAAGCCCAGCGTGAACGAGACGGAATAGCTGGTGAAGGAGCCGAGCGCGGTGGTGCGATAGGGAATCGAAAGGCCCAGCCGCTTCAGCGCCAGCGCGTCATAGCCGGTGAGCAACAGATAGCTCAGCGCCGTGAAGGCAAGCGCCAGGCCGAGCTGGCGCAGGCTGGCGTTGGCGAAGGCCTTGCCGAGTTCGCCGGGCTCGATCTCCTTGACGATGATCCAGAGCACGACGAGCGAGGCGGCGAAGATCAGCGCGCTCGCGAGCGGGCCGAGCCACCACCAGCGGCTGCGCCTGCGCGGGGGCAAAAGAGGCTCGTCCTGGCCGAAAGACATGAAGCGGATCCGACAGATGCTGGCCGTTGCGGCGTCCCGCACGACGCAGGACCCGGCCCGGGCGGGGGGCCGCAAGCCACGGCCCTGGCCCCGAGAGATAGCGCCTTATCCCGGATGCACAAGGCATGGATGTGACGCGAGCCTCGCCGCCGCCATGCAGGAGCGGCACGCTGCGCCGATCCCGAACCGGCGTCGGGAGATGCCGCGCCATTCTTGCAGGGGCGCGCGCTTCAGCCCGTCTTGCGGAAGACCCGCAGCGTCTTGAAGGCGGCGATCTCCGCCACCGGGGCCTCTGCGGCCCAGGCCGCGATGATCGGCTCGGCCGTCGCATAGGCGAAGGAGCCGGTGTAGAACAGCAAATAGCCGCCGGCGTCCGTCTGGGCCGTGAACAGATCCATCACCTCGCGATCAGTCAGGGCGCCGTAGGCGTCGTTCGCCTCGCTGCGGAATTCGCAGGAATGGAACAGCGTCACCACGTCGAAGCGTGGCAGCAGCCTGGCGTTGCTGGTGTAGATGTCGCCGAAATAGGCGCTGTAGCTCTTGGTGATCGTCGGATTCTGCGTCGCCAGCTTGACGAAGGCGTCGTATTCCTTCGGCGACGCGGTGATGCCCAGCACGGTGCTGGCGAGTTCCGGCTCGGCGCAGCGTATGCCGACATAATGATGCCCGCCCGTGCCGAAATGGAAGATGCGCCGGCCGGTCAGGCCGAGCTCCTCCAGCCATTCGACGAAATGCACGTCGCAGGGGCACTGGTCGACGCGCAGGCCCCAATACACGTCCCAGATGTTCATGGGGGCTGCGGTCGTCATCTGAGCGGTCGTCATGCCATGGGCTCCGTGGGCTATGGGCGTCAATGCGGGCGGTCCGGCGCCAAGGCGGCGACGCCGGTTGCGATCTGGGCCGGGCCGGGCTCGTCCAGCGGCTCCGGCGAGCGCAGGGCAACATGCTCGCTCGCGGCGATGCGAACGACGCCTCCGGCGCGCTTCATCACCAGGCGATGCGAGGCCGCCTCGGCGAAGCCGGCGCTCGGGCCGAAGGCGAGGATGATGGCGTCGGGCCGGCGCTCGCGCAGCTGCGCGATCAGCTCCAGCGCCGTCTCGGTTTCGAGCGCGCTGGTGGCTTCGTCGAGCAGCAGAATGTCGGGCCGCGTCAGCTCGGCGCGGGCCAGCGCCAGACGCTGCCGGTCGGCCAGCGCCAGCTCCTTGTCCCAGTCCCAGCGCTCGTCGAGCCTGGCGGCAAAGCTGGAGAGCCCATAGCGGCGCAACGCGTCGGCGAGCGTCGCGGTGGGCGAAGGCGGCTCGGTGTCGAGCGCGGCGCGCAGGCTGCCCTCCGTCAGATGCAGCTGGTGCGGCACCACGCAGAGCGAAGCCTGCCGGGGCAGCGCGATCTCGCCGCGACCCCAGGGCCAGAGCCCCGCGATGGCCTGGATCAGCGCCGCCTTGCCGAGGCCGAGCTCTCCCGAGAGATGCAGAAGCGAGCCTGGCGACAGGCTGAAGCCGAGATCGGCGGCGAGCGTGCGCCCGTCCCGGTCGATCAGCGTCACCGCGTCCAGCCGCAGCGACGCGTCCGAACTGGGCGTCACCGTCAAATGGTCGCGCGGGGCCTCGCCATCGACACGCAGCAGCGCGTCGGCGAGTTCGTTGACGCGCCTTGCCGCCGCCAGCCATTCGGCGATGCGCATGAAATTGTCGAGCAGCCAGTTGAAGGCGTTCTGCACCGCGACGAAGGCGGCCGCGACCTGCACCACCCCGCCCAGCGACATCTCGCCGGTCATGTATTTGGGCGCCGCCAGCAGCAGGGGCGCCACCGGGACCAGCGCGCCGGAACCGTTGGTGATCCAGGTCAACCGGCCGCGCTGGCGGATCATGGCGCGCCAGCGCTCGACCAGGCTGTCATAGGTCGCGGCCACGGCGCGGCGCTCGCCGGTTTCGGTCCGCGCCAGCGCGATGGTTTCGCCATGGTCGCGAATGCGCATCAGCGCGAAGCGCAGCCGCGCCTCGCCTTCGTTGCGCGCCGCGATCAGGCCCGGCAGCCGCCGGCCCACCAAGGTGACCAGCAACGAGACCAGCACCGCATAGGCGATCGCCGCCAGCACCATATAGGCGGGGATGACGACGGCCTGCGCGCCGCTGCCCAGGGTCAGGCTGCCGCCGATGCTCCAGAGAATGCCGATGAAGGTGACGGCGGTGATGACCGCCGACAGCAGGCCGATGGCGAAATCCACAACCGGCTCGGTTGCCCAGCGGACATCGTCGGCGATGCGGTATTCGGGATTGGCCGGCTCATAGCCCGAGAGGCTGAGGCGGAAGAAACGGCGCTGGCCGATCCAGCGATCGGCCAGCCGCGCCGTCACCCATTCGCGCCAGAACACCTGGAAGGTCTCGCGCGAGATCAGGATCAGCACGCCCAGCCCGGCCGCGACGAGCGCCAGCGCCGGAAACACCGCCATCGCGACGAGCGCGCTATGCGCGTCGCGGGTTTCGAGCGCGTCGAAGAACCAGCCGTTCCAGCGGTTGACGGTGACGTTGACGAAGACGCCGAAGATGATGCCCGCGGCAAGCGCCAGCGACCAGAACCAGGCCTTGCCCGCGCCTGCGCCGCGCCAGAATCCGCCGGTCAGCCGGGCAAAACGCAACGCCACTTGCCAGTCGCCGGGTCTGCGGCCCGCTTCACAGGTGTCACCGGAATTCGGCAAAAATGACGGTCCCCCCACAGGCCGCACGCGACAAGCCTTCAGGGCTAAAGGCCGTTCGATGAACTCGAGCTGAACGGCCGGCAATTCTTTAGCCAGGCGATCGGTCTGGAGCCAGACCGCCTCAGCCGGAGAGACGCTCGGCGCCGGCGTCTCCCCTCGCCCCGCGCTGCGCCAGCATGTAGTCGTCGAGCGCCTGACGCTCGGCCGCGCCGAGCCGCAGGCCGAGCTTGGTGCGCCGCCACAGCACGTCATCGCCGCGCTGCGCCCATTCCGCCCGCATGAGATAGGCGACTTCGCGCTCATAGAGGTCGGCGCCGAAACAGCGGCCGAGATCGGCCTGGCCGCGCGCGCCCGCGAGGATGTCCCGCGCCTTGGTGCCATAGGCCCGCACCAGCCGCGCGGCTGTCGCCCGCGCCAGCCAGGGGTGGGCGGCGGCGATCTCGCCCACCAGCGCGTCATAGCCCTGGACGGGAAAGTCGCCGCCCGGCAACGCGCCGTCATGGGTCCAGCGCGGCCGCGAAGCCCAATCGGCGTGGGGCGCAAGCTTCTCCACCGCCGCTTCCGCCAGCCGGCGATAGGTGGTGATCTTGCCGCCGAAGACCGATAGCAGCGGGGCGCAGCCGGCGGGGGC
>JBKBRD010000076.1:0-10730 GCA_046292405.1 Allobosea sp.
GCCTCGTGCTCTGCCAGGACAGCTACCGCGACGAGCCGCAGTCCCTGTTTGGCCTGCAGCCCGATGGCGGCCTGTTCGAGTTCGCCCGCAACAACACCGTGCTCGACGGCCTGCACGGCTTCAGTGGCGATTTCCGCAACAGCGAGTTCGCCGGCGCCTGCTTCTCGCCGGACGGCCGCTGGCTGTTCGTGAACGTCTACACTCCGGGCTTCACCGTTGCCATCACCGGCCCGTGGAAGCCGGGGCTGGTCTGAGGCGTCGCCGCCACGCCCTGGAGGTTCGCTGATCCATGCTCACCGGCCTGTATGCTGCGCTCTGCGCGCTGCTCGTCTTCGTGCTCTCGCTGCGCATCGCCCTGCTGCGCCGCCGTCTGCGGGTCGGCATCGGCGATGGCGGCGATGCCGGGCTGGCCCGGGCCATCCGCGCCCAGGCGAATGCCATCGAGTACATCCCGCTGCTGCTGGTGATGCTGCTGATCGCCGAGAACAACGGTGCCAGCGTGGTCTTCGTGCATGCCTGCGGCGCCGGGCTGGTGCTGGCCCGCGTGCTGCATGCCGTGGGCCTCTCCGGCTCGGCGGGGGTCAGCCTTGGCCGCTTCTGGGGCATCCTGCTCACCTGGGGCGTGCTGCTGGCGCTGGGCCTGCAGCTGATCTGGGGCTATATCGCCGCCCTGAGCGCCGCGTAATCGGCCTCGATGCGGTCCGCACGGGCGGGCCGCGCCAGCAGGGCCGCGAAGGCCGGCGGCACCGCCGGGGCACGTGACAGCAGCGGGCCCACCACGTCGAGGAACTTGCTGGCGTGCGCCGTGGCCGCCACCGCCCAGTCGCGGGTGTCGCCGGCGGCGCGCAGGTCCTCCAGCGCGGCGAGGCCGCAGGCAGTGTGAGGGCAGGGGGCGATGCCATGGCGCGCCTCGGCGCTGGCCACGGTGGCGCGGATGCGCGCATCGTCGATGCGACGCACCTGCACCAGCGCGCGTGCGGCCACCTCGTCGCCGCCCGCCAGCCAGCTCAGGCGCTCGAAGTTGCTGGGGGCGCCCACGTCCATGGCATTGGCCAGGGTGGGGATGGCGTCGCGGCCGCGGTAGGGCGCGCCGGCGGCGAACTCGGCCAGGGTGGGGTTGGCATTGGTGGCGAGCAGCACCTCTCCGATGGGCAGGCCCATGGCGCGGGCGATCAGCGCCGCGAGCGCATTGCCGAGGTTGCCGCTCGGGATGATGACGTTGAGCCGCTGGCCATGGCGGCGCTGGAAGCGCAGCGCGTGCATGGTATACCAGCCCATCTGCGGCAGCAGGCGGCCGAGGCTGATCGAGTTGGCGGTGAGCAGGGGCCGCTCGGCGCGCAGCGCGGCATCGGCCAGGGCCTGCTTCGCGAGTCGCTGGCAATCGTCGAAGCTGCCGGCTACCCGCAGGGCGCGCACATTGCCGCCGAAGGCACCGAGTGACTGGGCCTGGGCGGGCGCGACCTTGCCTGCGGGGTAGAGGATCAGCACGCGGAAGCCCTCGCGGCCGTGGAAGGCCGCGCCCACCGCGGCGCCGGTGTCGCCGGAGGTGGCCACCAGCACGGTCTGCACCGGAGCCTCGGGTGGCCGCAGGGACGAGAGCGCGGCGGCGAGGAAGCGTGCGGCGAGGTCCTTGAACGCAGCCGTGGGGCCGTGGAACAGCTCGATCAGATGATCGCCGCTGCCGGAGAGCGGCACCAGCGGGATCTCGAAGGTCGCCGCCTCGGCGCAGAGCGCGGGGAGCCGTGGTGCCAGTGGGTCGTCGCCGAGCAGGGGGCGCAGCAGGGCGGCGAGGGTGGCGGCGAGCGAGTCGTCCGGCAGGGCCGCGGCATCGGCGGCACCGAGGCGAGCATGACCGAGCCACGCATGTTCGGCGCCGGCCTCAAGGGCACGTTCTGAGCGGCGCGGCTGAGCGTCTGGCAGTGCAGGCATGGCTTGCGCGGGGCGCGCACGGCCCTGCCCGGCCACACCGCTTCCGCATCGAAACGATGTTCTCATGAGCGAGATGACGCCGGCCCTTGCGCCGCCGGCGGGTCCGCCGCTGCGGCTGCTGCGGCAGATCGCCTATCGCAGCTCTTGTTGCATCCGCACGGCGGTCGGGCTCGGCATGCGAGCCTTGCTGCAGGAAGCGCCGCAATAGGCGAAGGCGCCGGCCTGGCGTTGACGTCGCAGCGTCAGTCCAGGATCAGGACGCGCGTCAGCAGCAAGCCGCCGAGCCGCGAGAAGCGGGCCTCGATCTCGCGGCCGGCGGGGAAGTCCGGCGCCAACTCTTCGGCAAGGCGCAGCCGCGCTCGGCCCTGCGCGTCCCAGGCCACCAGCTCGGCGCTGTGAAAGGAAATCGGGCGGCGCAGCAATGGATGGACCGCCTTGAACAGGCTCTCCTTGGCCGAGAAGGCCAGCGCCACCGGGAAGGCATCGGCCTCACCCGCGAAACGGTGGCGCTCCCGGGGCGTCATCGCCTCGTTGGCGATTTCGCCGGCTTCGGTCTGGTTCAGGATCTTCTCGATATCGACACCGACGCCACGACCTGCGTTCGCCGGCATGGCGAGCGCGATCGCGATGTCGCCGCTATGCGAGATCGAGCCCAGAACGCCCTCGGGCCAGATCGGCGAGCGATCCGGCGCCATCCCGGGCCAGGAGCGCTGCCCCGTCAGGAGCCGCACGGCCTCGCTCGCGCAGCGCCGGCCCGCCAGCCATTCCGCCCGGCGCCGCGGCGCGGAACGCGCGATGCGCTCCGGCAAGACGGCGCCGACGCCCGCATGGTCGGTTCCGCGGCCGAAACGCATCGCGACACAGCGATAATCCGCCGGCTCGTCGCCCCAGGGGCGGATGGCCCGGGGCGGCCCCTCACGCACCGAGCGTAGCGCCGCCGTCGACGACGATGTCCTGCATCGTGACATGGCCGGCCTGGTTCGAGGCGAGGTAGAGCACGACGTCGGCGATGTCGTCGCGCGTCGCGATCTTGCCCAGAGGTATGCCGAGCTTGAACTGCTCGGGCAGGCCGGCGACGAGCCGGCCCTTCCCTGCGGGGTCCTTCAGCATGCCAGCCAGCATCGGAGTGTCGGTCGAGCCTGGCGAGACGACGTTGCAGCGTACTCCATGGGGAGCAAGTTCCAGAGCGACGCAGTGGCTTAGCGCCGCCAGCGCCGCCTTGGAGGCGCAATAGGCCGCCATGCCGATGCGCGGCACGTGCGCGGCATTGGAGGCGACATTGACGATCACGCCGCGACGCCGGTGCTTGAAGACCGGAATCCATTGCTGCAGCAGATGGAAGGGGCCGCCAGCATTGATGTCGATGCAGGCGCGCCAATCCTCAGGCGTCAGCGCCTCCGCCGCGCCGAGCCGCAGCACGCCGGCCGCATTGATCAGGACGTCGAGGCCATCGAACTCCGCCTTCAGGCCATCGCACGCCGTCTTGATCGCTGTTGGATCGACCTGGCGGAAGCCGACGCTGCGGCCGTCGGGCAGGGTCAGCTCGCCGTTCAACTTGTTCTTGGCGTGGATCTGGATGAAGACTTCGAAGAGGTGGTCGCGGCCCGGCGTCATGCCGAGCGCTTCCTCGACCAGGTCGATCGGAATCTCGCTCGAGGGCATCGACTCGTTGATCGTGTTCCTGACCAGGCAGACCAGCCCGCCAAGGCTCATCCCCTCGTCGAACCGGATGCGGTGGGCGACGACGGTGGTGAAATAGCCGACCGTGTCGAAGAAAGCCGCGTCGCTGCGGCCAGAGGCCGAGGTGCCGACCACAAGTTCGGACAGCTTGCCGAGCTGGCGCAAGGAGGCGGCGATACCGGCATAGACAACGTTGAAGAGCGAGGCGCTGCTTTGCCTGGCCAGGGAGTAGAGCCCGTCCGTCGCCTCCCGATCGAGCTTGAATTCGACCCAGCCCCCGGCGGCCGAAGCGTCCTCGCCGGCAGGCTCGGCCCGGTCCTGACGCCTGAGGATCGGCTGCGGTTGCGGCGCGCCCCGCAGCATCTCGGTCCAGTAGCCGAGATGCGCCTGATCGACGCCGGCCGCGGCCTGGAGCCGGACGAATTCATGGAAGGGCGCGGGTGCATCCGACCAGACCGGCAGGCCGCCGGCGGCGCGCACGCGATAGCAATAGGCGATCTCGTCCATCATCAGATTGACCGACCATTCGTCGAGGACGATGTGATGGAACAGGAAGGAGAGCACTTGCCGGCCCGTCGTCGGATCGATCAGGAAGCGCAGGCGGAATGGCAGCTCGCTGGCGAGGTCGAAACGGTGCAGCGCCTCGTCGCGGCGAACCACGCCCGCGCTTTCGGCGCTCGTCCAGAACCATTTGTAGCGCGACAGTTCGGCGGCCGGCACGACCTGCGCAATCACCGCGTCGCCCTCGCGCCGAAACAGGCTGCGCAGCCCGGGATGGCGCTCGAGGATATCGGTGAAGGCGCGCTCGTACAGCGCTTCGTCGACCGGATCGAGGAAATCGAGCGCGAAGGGCAGGTTGAAGATCTGGTTGAAGCCGAAGGCGGCATAGGCCTTCCACAGCGAGGCCTGCGCCAACGAGAGTGGGGCGCTTGGCGCCTCCTCGATCATTGCCGCGTGCACCGGTTCCGGGCTCGCTTCGCTGGCGCGGCGGGCTTTCCGCGCGAGGGCAGCAGCGCTCGGATAGCTGAACAGGTCGTTGAAATGAACCTCGACACGATGCTGACTCAAGAGGCGCCCGATGATGCGCGTCGCGATCAGCGAGTGGCCGCCATGATCGAAAAAATCGTCGTCCGGACCGAGCTCCGGCGCGTTGAGGGCGGCGCGGAACTCCGCGAGGATCAGGCTTGCGACAGCGTCGGTCGCGAACTCTTCGTCTGCAGACGAAGCAGAGCCTCGCACCAGCTCGGCGACCCTGGACGAGAGGCCCGGCAAGGCCACATCCCCCTGATCGAGCCAAGCCAGGAAGCGGTCCAGCAGGATTGGACCGATATGCGGCGACAGACCCTGCCCTGTCACCAGTTCGACGAAGATGTCGCCTTTCCCACTGCGGCCGACCGCCAGCGTGAGATCCGTCCGGCCTTCCAAGGTCGGCAGCGGCAGCCGTTCGACCGAGACATCGGCGATGCGAAGCTCGTCGGCAAGCTCGCCCAACCAGCTCGCCGTCAGTGTCGGCCGACAGTCCTTGCCGGCTCGCGGCGCCTGTGACACTGCGCCCACCCGGTCGAGGCGGTCGAGGATCGCGCCGACCGCCGTCTCGGTCTGCCCATGGCCATCGACCGTCAGGACGGGGAAGCCGGGATCGATCAGTTCGGGCGGCGTATCTGCGAGGGTTGCGGGCGCGAGCAGCAGATCGACCTCGCCGCGGCCGCTGAGCGCCGAGAGATACAAGGCAAAGCGCGCGGCGAAATGCGCCAGGATCTTGCGATCCGGCGCGCCCGGTTCGAGGCCGGTCAGCAGATCGGCGCCGATCCGAGCGCTGCAGCGCCGGGCCAGCCCTGGCGTCCGCGCCACGTCGCCGCCCGCACCATGCTCGGTGACGATGTTGGCGCTCCGGCGCATCCAGTCAGGCAGCATCGCGGATGTCTCGCGCGCTGCCAGGCCGAGGCCAGGCGCCTCTGCCGCCATGCGCTGTGGCGGGGACGCCGGCTTGCCGGCATAGGCTTCCGCGAGCGCGCGAAGCAGCTGCTCGATCGATCCGGCCTGGTCGAGGATGCGGTGCAGGATCACGGCGAGCACGGTTTCTTCGTGGCAGGCGATCACGAGCGCCTCGAAGGGCGGCTCGCTCTCGGTATCCCAGTTGCTCCCCTGTCGTTCGAGAACCACGGCGACCGCCTGCTCGCGCCTCTCGGTCCGGATCAGGCGCAGGAGCCGCCCGTCCTCGCCGGCGTGGCGTTTGTGCAGCTCTCCATCCTCGCCGAAACGGAAACGGGCGTTGAGATCGGGCCAGGCGCGGACGACATCGCGGACCGCGCCGGCGAGCCGTGCGAGGTCGATATCGCCGGTCAGCCGGCAGGCCACGAAGTGCTTCAGGACTGCGCCAGGATCCTGCTGCTGCGCCAGCCAGACGCGCTCCTCGTATGCGGTCGGCGCTGGCGCCGCCGGCGCGCGCGGCGCAGCCGTCCCGGTGAGCGTCTGCAGCGCGGCATCGAGGCGCCGCCGCTCGTCAGGCGTGAGCAGGTGATCGAAGTCGGCGGCCATTGCCGGTCTCCTTTCGCTTCGGCAGATGTCGGGGACCCGCCCTGCGGCTTCAGGCGTCGAAATCGTCGTGAACGGCGACGGAGCCACGGCGCCAATAGCCGTGGGCGCGGACCCATTTGCGATTGGCGCCCCGCTCGTCGACGAGGACGCCGCGCAGTTGTTTGGCGGCGTCGGATTCGCAGGCGATCCAGGCGAAGTAATCCCCGGCCGGCAAGTCCAGGGTTCGCAACGCAGCGAGCAGCGCCACGCCCGGCTCCATACCCTCGGCGCGATGAGCCCAGATCACCGCGCTGCCGCCGGAGCGATACAGCGACAATTCCTCGCGTGCATCGGCGACTTCGACGAGGGCGATCGCCTTGCCGCCCTCGGGCAATTCCTCCAGCCGCCGCGCCAAGGCGGGCAACCCGGTCTCGTCGGCGATTAGCAAATGCCAGTCGAAATTGAAGGGAACGATGAAGGAGCCGCGCGGCCCGGCGACCCAGGCGGAATCACCAGGCTTCGCTGCCGCCGCCCAATGGCTGGCCGGCCCTTCATGCCGCAGGGCAAAGTCGATATCGAGCTCTCCTGCTAGGCGATCATGGCGTCGCGGCGTGAAATCGCGCGCCAGCGGGCGCGGGCCGTGTTCCGGAAACGTCAACCCGTCCGGGCCGACGATGGGCAGGATCGGCTTCGCCTCGCCAGGGGCGGGGAAGAACATCTTGACGTGGTCGTCGAAGCCGAGGCTGACGAAGCCTTCGAGCTCCGGTCCGCCCAGCGCCACGCGCCGCATCGACGGGCTGAGATCGGTCACGCGCAGAACCTTCAGATGGCGCAGCGTCACCTTGTGACGCTGGCGCTGCGGCAAACGCTGGCTCAGCACGCCCGCATCGTCAGCGTCACCCATGAGTCTCGCTCCTCTTTGACTGAGAGCCCGTCGCGGCTTGGCCGCGCCAGCTCGATCCTGGTTGCCCCATGCGACCCTGCGCCATGGCTGCTCCCACAGCCCGTCGGCCGCCCGTCAATGCGGAAACGCTCTCTGGCAGGTGAGGCTGGCTGTTCATGAAAACCACTCGGAGTGACGGGCTGAAGCGCGCGTCGGAACAGACTAGCCGATCCAAAAAAACAAGCAATTACAATAGTTTAGATGTGTTATCATTCAAAATTTCGAAATGAATCTCAACCACAACCGGTTGCGGGGTCGAACCCAGGAACACTCGCCATCCCTGATCAACTGGATCATGCGAGTTCGCCGAATGAAGAGCCAAGCGAACGCATTGCGATGCTGACGGAGCATCGATTGTCGATTGCGGCGCCGATCTCTACCGCAAGCGCGGGATCAGCGAGGCGAACAACTGGCGCAACCGCTCTGGTGGGATGGAGGCGTCGGACGCCCCTCGGCTGACGGCGCTTGACCATGAGAACCGCAACCAGCGCCCACCGGCCACAGACGCGCCATGGCGGCTTCCGCCCGAACAAGTTTGCAGCCCGGTCCAGGACGGACCATGTTGAGAACAGAGTCCGGTTACGAACGCGGGCGAATTGGCGGCGGCGTCAACCTATGCCCCAGTTGTGACTTCGGGCGAATGTAACCCTGCCGACAACCGAGGCCGCCGCGTCAAACACTGATCCGAGAGGGGTCCGTGGTGGGTGATGTAGGGCTCGAACCTACGACCCGCTGATTAAGAGTCAGCTGCTCTACCAACTGAGCTAATCACCCATACGCCACGAAGCGTCGCCTTGCTGCGGCGAACCGCGTCAGGCAGGCCGGCGATGTAGCAAAGCCCCCCGCCCCTGTCCACCCGTCGCGGTCATAAAAGTTTCGCAGGCGCACAAAAGGTGGAAACTCACGCCGGCTTGCGGTCGAGCAGGTGGTAGAGCGCGATCGCGCCGAAGGTCGCGGTGCCGATGCCGCCGAGCTCGAAGCCGAAAATCGGCAGCTTCAGATCGCCCGCTCCGAGAATCAGCGCCGTCGCCACCGTCAGCAGATTCTTCGGCTCGGAGAAATCGACCTTGCTTTCCACCCAGATCCGTCCGGCCGTCGCCGCGATCAGACCGAACACGACGATGGCGAGCCCGCCCAGCACCGCAACCGGGATGGTGGCGATCACCGCGCCGAATTTCGGCGAGAAGCCCAGAATGAGCGCGATCACGCCGGCTGCGACGAAGACCAGCGTCGAGTAGACCCGCGTCACCGCCATCACGCCCATATTCTCGGCATAGGTGGTGACCCCCGTGCCGCCGCCGGAGCCTGCGATCATCGTCGCCACGCCGTCGGCCATGAAACCGCGCCCGATCATGTGGTCGAGATTGCGCCCGGTCATCACCGCGATGCCCTTGATGTGTCCGAGATTCTCCGCAACCAGAATGATCGCGACCGGCGCGATCAGCGCCATCGCCTTAACATCGAAGACCGGCGCGACGAAATTCGGCAGGCCGAACCAGGCGGCCGAACCGATACGGGCGAAATCGACCGGCGGCGCGCCGAAGCTGCCGGCTGTCAGCGCGTAGAGCGCATAGGCGACGAGTCCGCCGATCAGCACGGGCAGCCGCTGCGCCAGCCCGCGCCCATAGACCGCGACCACCGCCACCGCCACCACCGTCAGCAGTGCGATCCATTTCGTGTAGGCGCTCGCCGAGATCATGTTCATCGCCACCGCTGTGAGGTTGAGCCCGATGGCGGCGATGACCGCGCCCGTGACGACAGGCGGCAGCAGTTTCTCGATCCAGGCGGTGCCGACAGCCTGCACCAGCAGGCCGAGCGCGGCGTAAAGCGCGCCGCAGGCGATGATGCCGCCGAGCGCCACGCCGATATTGGGGTTGGGTCCGGAGCCGGCATAGCCGGTCGCGGCGATCACCACGCCGATGAAGGCGAAGGAGGAGCCGAGATAGCTCGGCAGCTGGCCGCGCGTGACCACGAAGAACAGCAGCGTCGCGACGCCGGAGAAGAAGATCGCGACATTGGGGTCGAACCCCATCAGGATCGGCGCCAGCGCCGTCGCCCCGAACATGGCGACGACATGCTGCAGCCCCGCCACGAGGGTTTGGCCGAAAGGCAGGCGCTCATCGGGAAGCACCGCGCCTTCGCGCTTCAATGTCCAGTTCGGAAAATAGCCCATGGCGAACCTCCAGCCGGCACGCAAACCGCGCGCTTCGTCTGGAGGACTACAGGCAAAGATTGCGCCGAGGCCAAGCGGGCTGGCGACTGCATCCACCGGAATCACGCTCGCGGCGCTGCCCCGCGACCCGTCATTCCGGGGCGGCCCGCAGGGGCGAGCCCGGAACCCGTGGCCACGACGGCGGCAAATCAGGCGCAAACGTTCCGGCTCGACCGATAATCGTCGCGTTCACGGGTTCCGGGCCCAGGCGCTCACGCGCCTGTCCCGGAATGACGGCGGGCGCTTACTCCGCCGCCGCCTGCGAATGCAGCCTGCCGCCCTTGGCGACGAGCTTGTTCAGCGCCACGAGATACGCCTTGGCGGAGGAGACCAGCGTGTCGGGGTCGGCGCCGCGTCCGGTGACGGATGAGCCCTCCTGCGACAGGCGCACGGAGACCTCCGCCTGCGCATCGGTGCCCTCGGTGACGGCATGGACCTGGTAGAGCTCCAGCGTCGCCTCATGCGGCACGATCGCCTTGATGGCGTTGAACACGGCGTCGACCGGCCCGTTGCCTTCGGCCTCCTCGGTGACGACGCGCCCCTCGACATCGAGCTTCATCGTCGCCCGCTGCGGCCCGCGGGTCCCGGCGATCACAGTCAGCGACACCAGCTTCACCCGGTCATGGGCGGAGGCGATGTTCTCATCGACCAGCGCCTCGATATCCTCGTCATAGACATGCTTCTTGCGGTCGGCCAAAGCCTTGAAGCGGGTGAACGCGTCTTCCAGCTGGTTGTCGCCGAGATCGTAGCCCATCTCCTTTAGCTTGGAGCGGAAGGCGGCGCGCCCGGAATGCTTGCCCATCACCAGCGAGGTCTTGGACACGCCCACCGATTCCGGCGTCATGATCTCGTAGGTCTGGGTGTGCTTCAGCATCCCGTCCTGGTGGATGCCGCTTTCATGGGCGAAGGCGTTCCGGCCGACGATGGCCTTGTTGTACTGCACCGGGAAGGAGGTCGCGGTCGCCACCAGCTTGGAGGCCCGGTTCAGCATCGTCGAATCGATGCCGGTCTCGAAGGGCAGCACGTCGGAGCGGGTGCGGATCGCCATCACGATCTCTTCCAGCGCTGCATTGCCGGCGCGTTCGCCGATGCCGTTGATGGTGCACTCGATCTGCCGGGCGCCGCCTTCCAGCCCCGCCAGCGTGTTGGCGACGGCCAGACCCAGATCATTGTGGCAATGGACGGAGAAGATCGCCTTGTCGGAATTCGGCACGCGCTCGCGCACGGTGCGGAACAGGGCGCGATACTCGTCGGGCGTCGTATAGCCGACCGTGTCGGGGATGTTGATCGTGGTCGCGCCGGACTTGATCGCGGTCTCGACGCAACGGCAGAGAAAATCGATCTCGGTGCGGGTGCCGTCTTCGGCCGACCATTCGACATCGTCGACCCAGTTGCGCGCCCGCGCCACCGAGGACGCGACCAGAGCCAGAACCTCCTCCGGCTCCTTCT
>JBKBRD010000077.1:0-10726 GCA_046292405.1 Allobosea sp.
GCGAGGGGGCCGGTCCGCAGGCGCCGAGCGATTACCAGCTGATGCCGTCGCGCCATGAGCGGGAGGGCGGCATCTTCCGCGTCAATGTCCGCACCGGCGAGATGAGCATCTGCTACGTCTTCGACGACAAGACGGTCTGCACGCCCCAGGCGAAATAATCGCGCTGCGCAGCTCTTGCCTGGCGGGGCGCTTGCCTTGCGCAGCCCATGCCGGCGCCATGCGGCAATGGCGGTCGAAACATCAGGCTGGCGCGTGCTAGAGCGATGCGTGAAATCTCCGCTTCGCTCTTACGAGGTCCGCCCATGCTGAAGCTGCTTGATCCGTCTCTCCTGAAGTCGCAGTGCCTCGTCGATGGCGCCTGGATCGGCGAGGGCGTCGACCCCGTCGAGAATCCGGCGACCGGCGCGGTGCTGGCGAAAGTGCCGCATTTCGGGGCCGACGAGACGACGAAGGCGGTCGAGGCCGCGTCCCGCGCCTTCAAGCCCTGGGCCAGGAAGAGCGCCAAGGAGCGCTCGGTCATCCTGCGCAAATGGTTCGACCTGATTATGGCCAACCAGGAGGATCTGGCGCAGATCATGACCGCCGAGCAGGGCAAGCCGCTCGGCGAGGCGCGCGGCGAAGTCGCCTACGCCGCCTCCTTCGTCGAGTTTTATGCGGAAGAAGCCAAGCGCATCTATGGCGAGACCATTCCCTCGCCCTTCCCGAATTCGCGCATCATCGTGCAGAAGCAGCCTGTCGGCGTCTGCGCCGCGATCACGCCCTGGAACTTCCCCGCGGCGATGATCACGCGCAAATGCTCGCCCGGCCTCGCCGCCGGCTGCACCTTCGTCGTCAAGCCGGCTCCCGATACGCCGCTGACGGCGCTGGCGCTGGCGGTGCTGGCCGAGCGCGCCGGCATCCCCAAGGGCGTGCTCAACGTCGTCACCGGCGACGCCAAGGCCATCGGCGGCGTCATGACCTCGCACCCGGCGGTGCGCTTCATCGGCTTCACCGGCTCTACGCCGGTGGGCAAGCTTTTGATGCAGCAGGCCGCCTCGACGGTGAAGAAGGTCGGGCTGGAGCTCGGCGGCAACGCGCCCTTCATCGTCTTCGACGACGCCGATGTCGACGCCGCCGTTCAGGGCGCCATCGCGGCCAAGTTCCGCAATATGGGCCAGACCTGCGTCTGCACCAATCGTCTCTTCGTGCAGGACGGGGTGCATGACGAGTTCGTCGCGAAATTCGCCGGCGAGGTCGCGAAGATGAAGGTCGGCGACGGGACCGAGGTCGGCGTCGTGCAGGGGCCGCTGATCAACGCGCGCGCGGTCGAGAAGGTCGAGCGGCACGTCGCCGACGCGATCTCCCACGGCGCCAAGGTCGTCGTCGGTGGCAAGCGCCACGCGCTCGGCCGCACCTTCTTCGAGCCGACGGTGCTGTCGGGCGTCACCACGAAGATGCTCGTCACCAATGAGGAGACCTTCGGCCCGGTCGCTCCGGTCTATCGCTTCAAGACCGAGGACGAGGTCGTGGCGATGGCGAACGATACGCCCTTCGGCCTCGCCGCCTATTTCTACTCGAAGGATCTCGGTCGCGCCTTCCGCGTCGCGGAGGAGCTGGAATACGGCATGGTCGGCATCAACTCCGCCATGCTCGGCACCGAGGTCGCCCCCTTCGGCGGCGTCAAGGAATCCGGGCTCGGCCGCGAAGGCTCGCTGCACGGCATGGATGAGTTCGTCGAGATCAAATACATGCTGATGGGCGGGCTGGGAGCTTGAACATTGACCGCTGACGAGCTCAAGAAGCTGGCCGCCGCGCGCGCGCTGGAGATGGTGCGGCCGGGCATGCGCCTTGGCCTGGGCACCGGCTCCACCGCCAGGCATTTCGTCGATCTGCTGGGCCAGCGCGTCGCCAATGGCCTCGACGTAATTTGCGTCGCGACCTCCGAGGCGACGCAGGCGCAGGCTTTGGCCCTCGGCATCCCGATGTCGACCCTGGACGAGACGCCCGAACTCGACCTGACGGTCGACGGGGCCGACGAGATCGATCCGGATCTGCGGTTGATCAAGGGTGGCGGGGCGGCGCATCTGCGCGAGAAGATCGTGGCTGCGGCCTCGGCCCGCATGGTCGTCATCGCCGATGACAGCAAGCTGGTCGGCCGGCTCGGCCGTTTTCCGCTTCCCATCGAGGTCGTGCCCTTCGGGCTCGAGGCGACGCGCCGGGCCGTGGAGGCGGCGATCATCGACGCCGGAGCGGCCGGCGAACTCGTGCTGCGCCGGCGTCCGGACGGCGCGGCGCTGGTCACCGATGGCGGGCACTATCTGTTCGACGCCCATCTCGGCGCCATCGACCAGCCCGACCGGCTCGCGCTCGCGCTCAACGCCGTGCCCGGCGTGGTGGAGCACGGGCTGTTCCTCGGCCTCGCGACCGGAGCCGTGCTGGCGAGCGCCGACGGCCTCAAGCTGATGGGCGAAATCGACTGACGGCGTGCGCGACTGAAGAGTTGCGCTTGCGCGCCATCTTTGAGCCGGCATGTTGCTGCAAGGAGCTTGGCGTCGCCAAGCGGACCTGATAGGCGACGCGACACGACAACCGCCCCGTCCGCAGCCGCTTGGTGCGGCGCGGCCCGCGCAGACCGATCGAAGGACGCGACGCATGATCCGGAACCATTTCGCCAGCGCGGCTCTCGGCTTCGCCCTTGCGCTCTCGGCGCCCGCTTTCGCGCAGACGGCCGCTCCCGCCCCGGCGCCCGTCCAGGCTCCGACTCTCAGCGCCTCGCATCTGGCGCTCGCCCGCGAACTGATGGACCTGACCAACGTCACGCCGACCTTCGCCTCGATCTACACCGAGTTTCGCGACCGCACCCGGCAGATGGTCGGCGTCACCCGGCCGGAGCTGGTCAAGGACCTCAACGAGGTCGTGGATGCGCTGAAGCCGGAGGCCGACAAGAAGATCGCCGAGCTCACCGGCGTCGCCACGGAAATCTTTGCCCGAAAGATGACGGAAGCCGATCTGAAGGAGACGGTCGTCTTCTTCAAGTCGCCGGCTGGCCAGCGCTACAATGTCAGCCGTTCGCAGGCGATCGAGGAGCTTTACGGCGTGCTCGAGCCCTGGAGCCTGCAGACCAGCAACTTCCTGTTCGACCGTTTCTCCCAGGAAATGCGCAAGCGCGGCCATAATCTCTGAGGCCCGGGCGAGCTTTTGCTCAGCCCGCATCCTGAGAGGCTCCCGAGCCTCTCCGTCCATCCTGCGAGACGCTACTGACGCGGCGCCTCGGGATGAGGGCTGAGAGTGGGCAAGCGCGCTGTGTACCTCGCCCCCCACAGCTCTCATCCTGAGGAGGCCTGCAAGGGCCGTATCGAAGGATGCTCCAGCGGGCGCGGGAACCGGAGGCTCAGTCCTCCGACGCCTTGAAGCGGCTCAGCCCCTTCATCACGAAGGGCGCGACGAGGCCGATGAAGGCCAGGCCCAGCAGCGTCGCCGAGCCGGGATTTTCGAGCAGGATCATCGGGTCGCCCAGGCTGATCTGCAGCGCCCGCCGCAGCTGCGCCTCCGCCATCGGGCCCAGGATCAGCCCGACGACCATGGGCGCGACGGGATAGTCGTAGCGGCGCATCAGATAGCCAAGGAAGCCGAAGCCGAAGAGCATGCCGAGCTCGACCGGGGAGGGGTTCACCGCCAGCGTGCCCATGGTCGCGAAGACCAGAATGCCGGCGTAGAGCCAGGGCTGCGGCACCGCCAGCAGCTTCACCCAGAGCCCGATCAGCGGCAGATTCAAAATCACCAGCATGACATTGGCGATGAAAAGCGAGGCGATCAGCCCCCAGACGAGGTCGGGCTTCTCGGCGAACAACAGCGGGCCGGGGTTCAGCCCATATTGCTGGAAGCCGGCGAGCATGATCGCCGCCGTCGCCGAAGTCGGCAGGCCGAGCGTTAGCAGCGGCACCAGCGTGCCGGCGGCCGAGGCGTTGTTGGCGGCTTCCGGGCCGGCGACGCCTTCGATCGCGCCCTTGCCGAACTCGTCGGGGTATTTGCAGAGCTTTCGCTCGGTCGCGTAGGACAGGAAGGTCGGCACTTCCGCGCCGCCGGCGGGCAGCGCGCCGATCGGGAAGCCATAGGCCGTGCCGCGCAGCCACGGCGCCCAGGACCGCTTCCAGTCCGCCTTCGTCATCCAGAGCGAACCCTTGATCGGAATGATCTCCTCCGGCTCGCGATGGCGCTTCGACGCCACATAGAGCGCCTCGCCGACGGCGAAGAGGCCGACGGCGAGCGTGGTCACCTCGATGCCGTTGAGCAGTTCCGGCACGCCGAAGGTCAGGCGCGCCTGGCCGGTGAGCTTGTCGATGCCGACGAGCCCGAGGGTGATGCCCAGGAACAGGCTGGTCAGCCCGCGCAGGGGCGAGTCGCCGAAGGTGGCCGAGACGGTCACGAAGGCCAGGATCATCAGCCCGAAATAGTCCCAGGGCCCGAATTTCACCGCCAGCTCGACCAGCCAGGGCGCCAGGAAGGCCAGGCCCAGAGTCGCGATCAGGCCCGCGACGAAGGAGCCGACGGCCGCTGTCGCCAGCGCCGGCCCGCCGCGCCCGGCCTTGGCCATCTTGGAGCCTTCGAGCGCGGTCGCCAGCGAGGCGCTCTCGCCCGGCGCGTTCAACAGAATGGCCGTGGTCGAGCCGCCATACATGCCGCCGTAATAGATGCCGGCGAACATGATCAGCGATCCCGCCGGATCGAGCTTGAAGGTCACGGGCAAGAGCAGCGCCACGGTCAGCGCCGGGCCGATGCCCGGCAGCACGCCGACGGCGGTGCCGAGGAAGACGCCGATCAGGCAGAACAGCAGCTTCGACGGCTCGAGCGCGACCGAGAAACCGTTGAGGAGGGCGAGGAGCGTGTCCATTGGCGACGGTTCCTCAGACCAGGAGCCGCTCGAGCGGCCCCGCCGGCAAGGATAGCGTGAGCAGCTTGAAGAACAGGACGTAGATCACCAGGCCCATGGCGAAGCCGATCGCGAGATCGACCGCGAGCGCCTCGCGCCCGAAGCCGCGCGCCGTGAAGGCGAAGAGCATGGCGGTGGCGATGACGAAGCCGCCGCCCAGCGCGACGCAGGCGATGAAGCCGGCGAGGCCGGCGACGATCCAGCCCAGGGCCCGCGGGTCCGACGTGTCGGGAGCGGGCAACCCTTCCCTGAAAGCGACGATGAGGTGGGCGAGGCCGAGCAAAGCCAGCCCGCCGGCCACGACATAGGGCATGGCGGTGGGGCCGACGCCGTAATTCGAGACGATGGTCTGGCTGGCGGCGTCGCGCGCCACCAGCCCGGCGACCGCGAGCAGCAGCAGCCCTACGACGAGCGCCGGGCGGTCGGCCCCGCTGCGTATCTTCTCATTCGCCATCTGTGCGGGTCCGCTCGCCTTGGGACGCGACGAAAAACCGCCGCCACGGTGGAAAAAAGGGCCGGTCACCCGGCCCTTCGCTTGATCTGAACGGCGCGACTTACTTGATCAGCCCGACCGTCTTCATCACCTTCTCGACGCGCTCGTTCTCGGCCTTCAGGAAGGTCTCGAACTCGGCGCTGGGCATATAGGCGTCGTCCCAGCCGCGGGCCTTCAGGATCTCGGCCCATTCCTTCGACTTCGCCATCTTGTCCATCGCCTCGGCGAGCGCCTTGCGCTGGTCGGCGGTGATGCCGGGAGGGGCGACGACGGAGCGCCAGTTCAGCACTTCGAGATCGACGCCCTGCTCCTTGAAGGTCGGGGCGTCGGGCGCGTTCGTCAGGCGCTTGGGCGAGGTCACGCCGATGACGCGCAGCTTGCCGGCCTTGATCTGGCCTTCGAACTCGCCATAGCCGGAGACGCCGGCCGTGACGCGGCCGCCGAGCATGGCGGCGAGCGCTTCACCGCCGCCGGAGAACGGGATGTAGTTGATCTTGCTGGCGTCGGCCCCGACCGTGCCGGCGAAGAGCGCGGCCAGGATGTGGTCTGCGCCGCCGGCCGAGCCGCCGGCCCAGGTCACCTTGGCCGGATCGGCCTTGACGCGGTCGGCGAGATCCTTGGCGGTCTTGATCGGCGACTCCGTCGGGACGACCACGACCAGCGCTTCGGCGGTCAGCCGGGCGATCGGCGTGGTCTGCGTCAGGTTCACCGGCGACTTGTTGAGCAGGATGGCGCCGACCATGACGAAGCCGTTGACCATCAGCGTGTTGCCGTCGCCCTTCGACGAGTTGACGAGCTGGGCGAGGCCGATCGTGCCGCCGGCGCCGGGGACGTTCGTCACCTGGACGCTCTTGGCGATGCCGGCCGCGGTCAGCGCCTGCTGCATCGAACGGGCCGTGCCGTCCCAGCCGCCGCCGGGCGCCGCCGGCGCCATGATCTTCAGCTCCATCTGCGCGAAGGCCGCCGTGGTCAGGCCGGCCAAAGCGATTGTCGCGATCGCGCCCCGCTTGAGAATGGATGTCAGCATTGTCTTCCTCCGCTCGCGGCTAGCCCGCGTGATTGTTATCGCCTGCGCGACCGCTTGTCGCGCGAGGCCGTTCCCGCCGTCAATTGCTCCTGATTGAATAATCTTAAGTCAAGGTCTTTCCTGGCGAGGCGGCGAAATCACGCCGCATGACAGCCTTGCCGCCCAGGCGCCGGCATGCGCGTCGATCGGCTCCATCGGGCCGCCACCCTCTAGGCGGACCGTCGGCGATCGCGTAAGCGCAAGGCATGACCGGCCCTTCGACCGAGCGCGCTTCCGACGCCGCCCCCGCCTTCGCCAGCGCGGCGGCGTCCGTGCGCCTGGGAGACCTTCTGGGTCTTGGCTGCCTGGTCCTGCTGCCGCTGGCGATGTGGCTGGCGAACCGATCCGCCCCGCTGATGCTCGGCCTCTCCACTCTCGGCTTTCTCGTGGCGGCGCTTGCCGAAAACGGACCCAGCCAGCTGATCGGGCGGCTGCGCGCTGTGTTGGCCAGTCCGATCGCGCTCGTCTTGTCCGCCTTCCTGCTTTGGGCGCTGGCGTCGCTCGGCTGGAGCCATCGCTCTCTCGCCGCGGGTCTGTCGGCCTGGGCGGAGCTGGTCTTCCCGCTTCTCTGCGGCGCGCTTCTGGCTGCAAGCGGCAGGTTCAGGCCCGATCTCGGCTGGAACCGCGCCCTGGCGCTGGCGATCATCCTCGCCAGCCTGCTGATGACGGTCGAGCTCTTGAGCGGCCTGTCGCAGCGCGCGGCGCTCGGCATCGGCCGGCCCTACGGCTTCGTCTTCAACCGGCCGGTGCTGACCTGCCTGCTGCTGTCGGCGGCAATCCTGCCCTTGCTGCTGGATCGGCTGGCGCTGCCCGGGTCCTGGCTTCGTCGCGGCTTGGGCCTGTTGCTGCTGGCGGCCCTGTTCGACCTCGTCCTCGTCTCCGACAGCGGCGCGGCGACCTTCGGCTTGCTCATCATGGCGCTGGTCTGGTCGCTGGCCGCGCTCGCGCCGCGGTTCATGCTGGGCGCGGTCGCGCTCGCCTTCGTCGCGACCATGGCGCTGGCGCCGTTCACCGGCGTGCTGGTGGACAAGGCGCTGCCGCCGGACATGCATCAGCGGTTCGCGCAATCCCATTCGCGCGAGCGCGCCGACATCTGGCTGAGCTTCGGCGAGGCGATCCGCGCCCGTCCGATGCTGGGCAGCGGCTTCGCCAGCTCCGCGACGCTGGACCAGAACCCGGTGGCGCAGGCGGTGTCGGCAGAACACCGCAGGATGCTGGCCGCCGGCCATCCCCATAGCGCGCCGATGCAGGTCTGGGTCGAGACCGGGTTCGTCGGCGCCGCCTTGTCGACCCTGGCGGGATTGCTGCTGCTCTGGCGCCTGCGCGCGCTGCCCGCCCGGCAGATCGCCCCGCGGCTGGCGCTGTTCTCCGCCGCCTTCGCCATCGCCGCCACTGCGCATGGCGCCTGGCAGGGCTGGTGGGCGGCCGGCCTGGTCGTCGCCGCGCTGTGGCTGCATGCGCAAACCGCTGCGCCCGCCCAAGCGCCGCCCGGACTCTCGCGAGCAGGATATTGCAATGACTGATTTCGACGTGGATCTTTTCGTTATCGGCGCCGGGTCGGGCGGCACGCGCGCGGCCCGCATCGCCTCGGGCCATGGCGCCAGCGTGATGATCGCGGAGGAAGACCGCATCGGCGGCACCTGCGTGATCCGCGGCTGCGTGCCCAAGAAGCTCTTCGTCTACGCCAGCCGCTTCGCCGAGGACTTCGAGGATGCGGCGGGCTTCGGCTGGACGCTGGCCAAGCCGAGCTTCGATTGGGCGACGCTGCGCGACGCCGTCGCCAACGAGGTGACGCGGCTCTCCGGCCTTTACCGCAAGGGGCTGGAAGGGGCGAAAGTCGCCATCCGCGAGGAGAGGGCGGTGATCGCCGGCCCCAACAGCGTGCGCCTGGCCCGCAGCGGCGAGATCGTCCGCGCCCGTCACATCCTGGTCGCGACCGGCGGCTACCCCGCCTTCGACCCGCCCATACCCGGCGGCGAACTCGGCATCTCCTCCAACGAGATCTTCCACCTGCCGAGCCTGCCCAAGCGCATGCTTGTCGTCGGCGGCGGCTATATCGCGCTCGAATTCGCCAGCCTCTTCGCGCGGCTCGGCGTTGCCGTGACGGTGCTGCATCGCGGCGACAACATTCTGCGCGGCTTCGACGAGGATATCCGCAACCGGCTGCGCGACGCGCTGGAGCATGCCGGCGTCACGCTGCGCCTCGGTTGTACGGTCGAGCGCATCGAGCTTCTGGAAGAGGGGGTGCGCCGCGCCCATTGCGCAAAAGGCGCTCCGATCGACGCCGAAGTCATCCTGGTCGCCACCGGCCGCCGCCCGAACACGGCCGGGCTCGGCCTCGCCGAGGCGGGCGTGCTGCTGGGGCCGGTCGGCGAGATCGTCGTCGACGGGAATTCGCAGTCGAGCGTGCCGTCGATCCATGCGGTCGGCGACGTCACCAACCGCGTCAACCTGACGCCCGTCGCCATTCGCGAGGGCCACGCCTTCGCCGATTCCACCTTCGGCGCCAAGGCATGGGCGGCCGAGCATGGGCTGGTCGCCTCGGCCGTCTTCACCACGCCGGAGATCGGCACGGTCGGGCTTGGCGAAGAGCAGGCGCGGGCGGCGGGCTATGAGCTGCGCATCTTCGAATCGGGCTTTCGCCCGATGAAGGCGACGATTTCAGGCCGGCAGGAGCGGGTCTACATGAAGCTCGTGGTCGATGCGAAGACTGACCGCGTGCTCGG
This sequence comes from Allobosea sp., assembly GCA_046292405.1. Classification (GTDB taxonomy): domain Bacteria; phylum Pseudomonadota; class Alphaproteobacteria; order Rhizobiales; family Beijerinckiaceae; genus Allobosea. Next base: position 9,195 of record JBKBRD010000077.1, read on the forward strand.
CGTCCATATTCTCGGCCATGATGCGGGCGAGATCATCCAGGCCGTCGCCATCGCCGTGACCATGGGCGCAACCAAGGCCGATTTCGACCGGACCATCGCCCTGCATCCCAGCGCCGCGGAAGAGCTGGTGACGATGCGCACCGCCCGCGCCTGAGCCTGACCTGCTTGGAGCCTATTTGCGGCAGACGAAAATCCGGTCGAGCCCTTGCAGGCTGAGCGCATGCTTTTCGGAGAGGCGATGGGTTTCGGCCTCTTCGGCGGAGAAGCCGATTTCCTCGACCGCGAACCCGGTCGAAGCGAGCTTCGCGGCAAAGTCGCGACCGTAGAGCCTGACATGGTCCCAGCCGCAGATCCGCTCGATTTCCGCGGGCGGCATGTCGGCCGGCGGCTCCCACGTCTCCTCCCGCGTCATGTCGAGGGGGACTGAGAAGAACGCCAGCCCGCCTGGCTTCAGCACCCGGAAGCATTCGCGCATCCCCTGCGCATCGTCCGGGACATGCTCGAGAACGTGATGGCAGATCAGATAATCGAATGTGGCGTCGGCGAATTCGATCTTCGTGATATCGACGATCGCATTCGCGACATTGCTGATCTTCACGTCTCCGGCCACATAGTGCGGATTGGTCTTCCATTGCCGGAAGAACGGCCGCTCCGGTGAAAAATGCAGGATGCGCTTGCCCGCCATCTCGATGCCGTTGCGGCGCAAATACAGACCCATGATCCGATCGCGCTCTTTCGACGAGCAGTTCGGGCAACGCGCCTCGGGCCGGGGCCCGACGTCGAGGAAGCGTCCGGTGAACCCGCAGACGGGACAGGTGCGGGCGGGCCGGGTCGCCAGGAATTGTCGCGGCTTGCGCACGGCCGCACGCATGTATTCCTGCGCAAACACACTGAAATTCATGGCGAATGCTTCCTGGAGCCGGGCCCGTCGCCAGAGCCGCGACAGGCGTGTCAGCCCGGTTAAGCGGCGGCTATGGAGCTGTCAATCGAGACGCTGCGACTGCGTCTCCACCGGCAGTCCAGCAGGGCTCTGTTTTCCGCCCGCCAGACCTCGCCGTGCCGCAGAACATCCCGGAAGGCACTTGAATCAATCTCTGAGCGATCGCAGAAACTACAACAACTCATTCGCATAAAGATCTGAACTAAAAAGGATTTGTTAGCCATAATCCTGTCATGCGGCGGCGATCGCCGCTGCCCGCTTGATGGTGGTCAGCCCGCGCCGATGGGTGTATAGGCCCCCCTTCGCGCCAATTTCCCGTTAACGCAGGCGCGAATGTGCAGGAGAGAAACTATGTCCGAGCGGTGGACGCCCGAGAGCTGGAGGGCAAAGCCCGTCCAGCAGATGCCGGATTATCCGGACCAGGCAGCCTTGAAGGCGGTCGAGCAGCAGCTCGCCGGCTTTCCGCCGCTCGTTTTTGCGGGTGAGGCGCGCAAGCTGAAAAAGGCCCTCGCCAAAGTCGCAAATGGCGAAGCCTTCCTGCTCCAGGGCGGAGATTGCGCGGAGAGCTTCGCCGAGCATTCCGCCGACAACA
>JBKBRD010000078.1:0-10646 GCA_046292405.1 Allobosea sp.
CCGGCGCTGGACGAGCTCTATCTCGGCCGGCGCGGGCAGGGCGCGACGCTGAACGGAAGCGCCATCACCGTTGCGGCCACGACCGATATGGGCCGCGCCTGCATCGAGCTGGGCTGGTCGACCCGGATACCGGCGGCCGACCATGTCGCCATGATCGGGCGCGGCTATGCCGCCGGCGCTTCGGTGAAGCGTTCGGCTTCGGGCGCGCTCGGCCTCTGCCACGTCGCCAATGGCCGCACCGACGCCTATGCCGAGCTGCACATCAACGCATGGGACGTCGCGGCGGGCATGGTGATCGCCTCCGAAGCCGGGGCCGTGATCAACGACTTCTTCGCCGGAGAGGGCCTTGCCAAGGGCAATCCGATCCTGTGCTGCACGCCGGCCGTGGCAGGGCCTTTGCGGGAGATCACCGGCATCGTCTAGGGCCCGAAGCCGGCATGGCCGGTCGACGGCCGACCCTGTCGCAACCGGGATATCGCTTAGCCAGCAAGGGATTGATCTTTCAGCGCTGCCGGCTGACATTTGCGACAACGACACAAGAACGCAAAGTTCTGTCTCAGGGAGGTATTCATGCACACTCGCAGCTGGCTCGCATCGAGCCTGTTCGCCGTCGTCACGGCCATCTCGACCGCGCCCGCCCAGGCCCAGGGCGCGCTGGTGCTGTACTGTTCGGTGCAGGAGGAATGGTGCCGGCCGATGGCCAGTGCCTTCGAGAAGGAGACCGGCATCAAGGTGTCGATGACGCGCAAGAGCTCGGGCGAGACCTATGCCCAGCTCAAGGCGGAGGCGGCCAATCCGCGCGGCGACATCTGGTGGGGCGGCACCGGCGATCCGCATTTGCAGGCGGCGGAGGAAGGGCTGACCGAGGCCTATGAGAGCCCGCGCAACGCCGATCTGCAGGATTGGGCGATCAAGCAGTGGAAGCAGTCGAAGGGCCGCACCATCGGCGTCTATGCGGGGGCGCTTGGCTTCGGCTTCAACACCAAGCAACTGGCCTCGCGCAAGACCGAGGAGCCGAAATGCTGGGCCGACCTGATCAAGGCCGGGTTCAAGGACGAGGTGCAGGTCGCCGACCCGAATTCGTCGGGCACCTCCTACACGCTGCTGGCGACGCTGGTGCAGCTGATGGGGGAGGACAAGGCCTTCGACTACCTCAAGGCCCTGCACAAGAACATCAACCAGTACACCAAGTCCGGGGCGGCGCCGGCCAAGGCGACGAGCCTGGGCGAAACCACGGTCGGCATCACCTTCATGCATGACATGGTGACCATGGTGGTCGACGGCGCGCCGGTGAAGGTCGTCGCCCCCTGCGAGGGCACGGGCTACGAGATCGGCTCGATGTCGATGGTGAAGGGCGCGCGCAACCCGGACAGCGCCAAGAAATTCTATGACTGGGCGCTGACGCCGGCGGCGCAGGCGCTCGCAACCCAGGCCAAATCCTACCAGGTGCCCTCCAACAAATCGGTCGTGCCGCCGCCCCAGGCTCCCAAGCTCGAGGAGGTCAAGCTGATCGACTACGACTTCGCCAAATACGGCTCCTCGGCGGAGCGCACCCGGCTGCTGACCAAATGGGACCGCGAGGTGAAGGTCCTGCCGAAGTAGGCCTGGCGACCGTCGGCGGGGAGCGGGGCGATGACGGGTTGCGTGCGTGGCGCCACGAGGCTGGCGCTGTGTCTCGGCTGGCTCGGCTATGCGCTGGCGCCCTGGTATCTGGTCGAGGGGATGGGCCTGGGCAGCTTCGGCTGGCTTGCTGGCTATCCGCTCGGCAAGGCCGGCAGCGGGCTGGCGCTCGCGCTGTCGGGACAGGCGCCCTGGCTTCTGCCGGTCGGGCTGGCCTTGCTGGTCGCGACGCTGCAGCTGTTTCGCGCCGATGAGCGCTCCGTCGCCCGCGCCCTGACGCTCGCGGGCGGGTTCGGGCTCGCAGCGTTCTTCGCTCAGGGCTTCGCGATCGGGCTGAAGGGCCAGGGCCTGACCTGGCTGGCCGCGCTGCTGGGGGGCGCCGAGGCGGCGCAGCCCGGCATGGGGCTCGGCGCCTTCCTGACCGTCGTCGCCTTGCTGCTGCTGCTCTGCCACGGGCTGGCCTATCGCGGCGTCTGCCGGGGCGATCTCTTCACGACTTCCTCGATCGGCATCATCGTGCTGCTGATCGGGCTGTTCATCTTCTTTCCGGTCAGCCGCATCCTCAAGGGCGCGCTGGTCGACAGCGACGGCGCCTTCGCGCTGTCCGCTTTCTTCGAGCGCTTCCTCGATTCCTCGATCTGGGGACTGGGCTGCCTGACGGCCAACACCAATTGCGGCGTGGCCTGGAACACCCTGATCCTGGCCGTGCTCTGCGGCGTCATCACCACTTTGCTCGGGCTCGCCTGCGCTTTGCTGATCCTGCGCACAGGCATGCCGGGCAAGCGGCTGATGCGGGCGCTGACCGTTCTGCCTATCATCACGCCGCCCTTCGTCATCGGCCTGGCGCTGATCCTGCTGTTTGGCCGCTCCGGCCTGTTCTCCAACCTGCTCTACGAGTGGTTCGAGGCGCCGCGCTCGCGCTGGATCTACGGCTTGCCCGGCGTGCTGCTGGCGCAGGTGCTGGCCTTCGCGCCGATCGCGTTTCTCGTGCTGATCGGCGTCGTGCAGGGCATCAGCCCGAGCCTGGAGGAAGCCTCGCAGACGCTGGGCGCGCGGCGCTGGCAGACCTTCTCGACCGTGACCTGGCCGTTGCTGCGGCCGGGCCTCGCCAACGCCTTCCTGCTCGGTTTCGTCGAGAGCATGGCGGATTTCGGCAATCCACTGGTGCTCGGCGGCAATTTCGAGGTGCTCTCGACCAAGATCTTCTTCGCCGTGGTCGGGGCCGCGCACAATGAGGGGCAGGCGGCGGTTCTGGCGATCGTGCTGCTCGGCTTCACGCTCGGCGCCTTCTGGCTGCAGCAGAGCTGGCTCGGCGGCAAATCCTACACCACCGTCACCGGCAAGGGCGATTCCGGCCTGCCGACTCCGCTGCCGCGCCGCGTGACCTGGCTGGCGGCGCTGGTGATCGTGCCCTGGGTGGCGCTGACCTTCATCATCTACCTGGTCATTCTGATCGGCGGCTTCGTCAAGGCGATGGGGCGCGACTACACGCCGACGCTGCAGCATTACCTGACGGGCTTCTCGATCGATTTCAGCCGCGGCGTGCATTTCGACGGGGCGGCCTGGGATTCCTTCTTCACTACCATCAAGATCGCCGCGATCTCGGCGCCGCTGACGGCGCTGATCGGGCTGCTCACCGCCTATCTGCTGACGCGGCAGAAATTCGCCGGCCGCGGCCTGCTCGAATTCGCGACCATGCTGAGCTTCGCCATTCCCGGCACGGTGCTCGGCGTCGCCTATATCCTCGCCTTCAACGTGCCGCCGATCGAGATCACCGGCACGGGGCTGATCCTGATCATCGCCTTCGTCTTCCGCAACATGCCCGTCGGCGTGCGCTCGGGCATCGCCGGGCTGTCGCAGATCGACAAGAGCCTGGACGAGGCCTCGACCACCCTGCGCGCCCGCAGCTTCACCACGCTCTGGCGGGTGATGCTGCCGCTGCTGCGCCCGGCGCTGGTGGCGGCGCTGGTCTACAGCTTCGTGCGCAGCATGACGGCGGTCAGCGCCGTGATCTTCCTGGTCTCGGCCGAGTACAACCTCGCCACAGCCTATATCGTGGGCCGCGTCGAGGCCGGGGAATTCGGCCTCGCCATCGCCTATTCCTCGGTGCTGATCGTCGTGATGGCGCTGGGGATCGGGCTGATCCAGCTCGGCGTCGGCGAGCGCAGGCTCGGCCGGCGCGTCGCCATGCCGGTCACGACCCCGGCGCCCGCCCCCGCCATCGGATAGGATTGCCAAAGCCATGGCGAAAGCCGGACCCGCCTCGGTCGAGTTCCGCAATGTCAGCATGCGCTATGGCGCGGTGACGGCGGTGGACAATGTCAGTTTCAGCATCGAGGCCGGAAAGCTGGTGACGCTGCTGGGCCCCTCCGGCTGCGGCAAGACCACCACCCTGCGCATGATCGCCGGGCTGGAGATCGCCAGCCAAGGCCAGATCATGATCGGCGGCAAGGACGTCACGCGGCTGTCGGCGGCCGACCGCGACGTCAGCATGGTGTTCCAGTCCTATGCGCTGTTCCCGCATATGAACGTGCTCGACAACGCCGCCTATGGGCCTACCGTGAAGGGGCTGGGCAAGGAGACGGCGCGCGAGATGGCGCTGGCGAAGCTCGCGCTGGTCGGCCTCAAGGGGTTCGAGCAGCGCTACCCCTCCGAGCTGTCGGGCGGTCAGCAGCAGCGGGTTGCGGTGGCGCGCGCGCTGGTGCTGGAGCCGCAGGTGCTGCTCTTCGACGAGCCGCTCTCCAACCTCGACGCCAAGCTGCGGCGGCGGGTGCGCGAGGAAATTCGCGAGCTGCAGCAGAGCCTCAACCTCACGGTCGCCTATGTCACCCATGACCAGGAGGAGGCGCTGGCCGTCTCCGACCGGATCATCGTGATGTCCAACGCGCGGATCGCGCAGGAGGAGGCGCCGCGCGCGCTCTATGAAGAGCCGGCCAACGCCTTCGTCGCGGATTTCATTGGCGACGCCAACCTGATCGACGTGACGATCCAGGCGGTGGAGGGCGAGCGGGCGCGGGTGGCGATCGGTTCGGCCATCGTCTCGCTGCCGGCGCGCGGCCTGCCGCCCGGGCCGGCCAAGGTGGCGGTGCGGCCCGAAAGCCTGCTGCTGGCGACGGGCGAGGGTCCAGGCCTGCCCGGCACGATCCGCAAATGCACCTATCTCGGCAACCATCTCGACATTCTCGTCGCCACCGAGACGGCCGAACTCTTCGTGGTGCAATATGGCGCGCGGCCGATGCTGGCTGAAGGCACGCCGGTGCGGCTGAGCTTCGCGGACACCGGCGTCACGCTGATCCCGCCGGGCTGACCCCAGCGGCGGCTGCCGCGAGCCCGATGCACGCCAACCCCGACAGACCTGATCTGCGAGGAGCTGCGCCAGCGTCTCGAAGGCTGGTCCAGCGGCCTCGCGAGCCTCCTGGACCATGCTTCGAGACGGCCCTGACGGGCCTCCTCGGGATGAGGGGTCAACGGGGGACTGAACGCCGGGGCCAGGGCCAACCCGGGCGATGCAAGCCAGGACGCCGACGAGCGCCGCGCCTGCAAAGGGTCGCTGTCATCACGCGTTCATAAACCTATTGCACAGGACGGAAGCCGAGCGTTATATTTATTCCAAGCGTATCGGAATTTGGAAAATATATTCCAGTCATTCTGAAAAGAACGCATCAAGGGAGAAGGCGTTTTGGCCAGGGATCTGCAGGATCGGGCGCGCAGCGGCGCGGCCATCCAGGTACGCGACCTGCATGTCGCCTATGGCGGCACGCGCGTGCTGCACGGCGTCAGCCTCGATTTCACGCCCGGCAGCTTCACCGCGCTGCTCGGCTCGTCGGGCTGTGGCAAGACCACGCTGCTGCGCTCGCTGAGCGGCTTCGTCCCGGTCCAGTCCGGCTCGATCATCGTCGCGGGGCAGGATGTGGCGTCGCTGCCGCCGGAGAAACGCGGCATGGCGATGGTGTTCCAGTCCTATGCGCTCTGGCCGCACATGACGGTGCTGCAGAATATCGGCTACGGGCTGAAGCTGCGCGGCGTCCCGCGCGCCGAGATCGCGCAGAAGGTCACCGGCTTGCTGGCGATGCTCGGGCTCTCCGGCTACGAGGAGCGCAAGGTCACGGCGCTTTCGGGCGGGCAGCGCCAGCGCGTCGCGCTCGGCCGGGCGCTCGCCATCGATCCCGGCATTCTGCTGCTCGACGAGCCGCTGTCGAACCTCGACGCCAAGATCCGCATGACCATGCGCCACGAGATCCGCGCCATCCAGCAGCGGCTCGGGCTCACCGCCGTCCATGTCACGCATGATCGCGAGGAGGCCATGACCATGGCCGACCGGCTGGTGATCATGCAGGCCGGGACGATCGCGCAGGTCGGCACGCCGGAGGAGGTCTATGACCGCCCCGCGACCGCCTTCGTCGCCAATTTCATGGGGGCGGAGAACGTGCTGCCGCTGCGGGTCGAGCGCGCCGAGGGCGGCGCCAGGCTCAGCGCCGGCGCGGCCGCAGCCATGCTCGGCGACGCCGCTTCCCTGCCGCCGGGAGAGGCGATCGCCTATTTCCGCGACGATGTCGCCAGGCTCGACGCCCCTGACGCCGCGCCGGAGGCGGATCTGCTCGTCCCTGGCCGGATCACCGCTCGCGCCTATCCCGGCGGCGTGTACCGCTACCGGGTCGAGACCGAGGGGCGGCAGATCACCGTGGACGACGCCGCCCGTCACGAACTCGGAACCGTCATCGGCCTGCGCATCCCCGTGCAGCGCCTTCATATCTTCCCGGCATCCGAGGCCGGGATGGCCGCCTGACAAGGAGCAAGACCCATGCGCATCCTCACGATTGCCTGCTCGCTCGCCGCGGTGATGGCGGGCTCGCCGCTCTCGGCCCAGACGCTGAACGTCGCCACCGCCGGCGACCAGAACATGGTCGACTATGTGAAGGACTATCTCGGGCCGATGTTCGAGAAGAGCCATCCCGGCGTGAAGGTCGTCTCGGTCGGGACGGGCGCCGGCGATTCCGGCTCGCAGAAGATCTTCGAAAAGCTCGATGCGCAGAAGAGCGCGGCGACGACCGATTTCGACGTGATCGTCATCCATCAGAAGGCCGCCGGGACGATGGTCAAGTCCGGCCTGCTGGCGAAATACACTGGCAATGTCGACACCGCGAAGCTCGTCTCCAGCGACGCCGCCAGCAACGCCCTGGGAGCGGACGTGTCGGGCTTCGTCATCCCGATGTTCCAGTCGCAGACGGCGCTGGCCTACAACGCCGACATGCTGAAGAGCCCGCCCAACAGCTTCGCGGAGCTGCGCGACTGGGTGAAGAAGAACCCCAAGCAGTTCGGCTATAACGGCATCAAGGGCGGCATGTCCGGCGTCGCCTTCGTCGCCGGCTGGGTCTACGCCTTCGGCGGCGACGCCGACAAGCTGATCAAGGGCCCCTATGACGCAGCCGAAAAGACGAAATGGGACGGCGCGCTGGCCGATCTCAAGGAATTCAACAAGAACGTCGTGATCACGCCCGGCAATGCCGGCACGCTCGACATGCTCAACCGCGGCGAGATCGCGATGGGTCCGGTCTGGGTCGACATGTTCTATTCCTGGCAGGCCGACGGCAAGCTGCCGCCGAACATGAAGCTCAAGCTCGCCGCGCCCGGCATGCCCGGCCAGCCGATGTATTACGCGATCCCGGACAAGGCGGCGCAGCGCAAGCTGGCGGAAGAGTTCATCGCGCTGGCGACCAGCCCGCAGGTGCAGGCCGACGGCATCGTCAAGAAGTTCAACTGGTATCCCGGCATCGACGCCAAGAACCTCGAGGGCAAGCTCGACAAGGCGGCCTGGGACAAGCTCTTCACCGACGTCACCCCGGCCGACCTCGCCAAGAACGCAAAGCCCTTCCCGATCGCGCCGTACTTCAACGACATTCTCGAAGGCTACGAGAAGAAAGTCTCGAACTGAGCCGTGATTGGGGGGGCGCAGCGATGACGTTCACCCGTCATTGCAAGCGGAGCGAAGCAACCCAGTGGCGTGGAGCGCGACGTCCCCCTGGGTTGCTTCCTCGCTCGCGCTCCTCGCAATGACGCGCATCCGTCATTGCGAGCGGAGCGAAGCAACCCAGTATCGTGGAGTTCTACGTCCGCTGGGTTGCTTCGTCGCCTGATGCTCCTCGCAATGACGGGGGGCGCCTCAAACCCAACCGAATGGCCGCCCCATGCTGTCGCAACGCCATCTGGCCCTGATCCTGATTACGCCGGGGCTGATGCTCGTGGCGGCGCTGTTTCTCTATCCGCTCGGCTTCTCGCTGATCTCGGCCTTCACCCGGCCTGACGGCTCGTTCACGCTGGAATGGTTCGCCAAGGCCTTCGAGCTTTATTCCACCGACATCGTCTTCACGATCGTCATCGTGCTGAGCTCCTGCGCGCTGACGGCGCTGGCCGCGATCGTCATCGCCGGCACGCTGACGCTCGGCGAAAACCGCTGGATCGTCGGGACGCTGCGGGCGCTCTATCGCTGGCCGCTGTTCATCCCCTTCATCGTCGCGGCGCAGTGCATGCGGACTTTCCTCGCCAAGAACGGGCTGATGAACAACAGCTTCGTCTCGCTTGGGCTGATGGAGCCGCTGCAGGCGGTGAGCTATCTCGACTGGCGCGGCATCATCGCCACCTTCGTCTGGAAGCAGACGCCCTTCGTCGCCCTTTTGCTGGCCGGCGCGCTCGCCTCGATCGACCGTGCGACGCTGGAGGCCGGGCGCAATCTCGGCGCCTCGCGGCTGCGTGTGCTGCTGGAACTGGCGCTGCCGCAAGTGCTGCCGACGCTGCTGGTGGCGCTGGTCTTGTCCTTCGTCACCATGCTTTCGGTGCTGTCGGTGCCCTTGATGGTCTCGGGCTCGCAGCCGACCATGCTGACGGTCGACATGGCTTTCCGCATCAATGCCTATGGCGACTATCACACCGCCAATGCGCTGGGCGTGCTCACCTATCTGATCAGCGCCGGGGCTGCGATCCTCTATCTCAAGCGCGGCATGACCAAGGAGGGCGTGGCGTGAACGCGATCCTCTCGCCGCTCAAGACCGTTCTGGCGGCGGCGCTGCTGGCGGCCTTCGCCTTCGTGCTGATCGGCCCGCTTGCCAATCTGGCGCTGTGGTCGGTGGCCGAGCGCTGGTACACCCCGTTCAAGCTGCCCGTGGTCTATGGCACGCGCTATTGGGAGCAGGTGTTCAGGCCGACCGGCGACGCCATGGTCTCGCTCGGAACCAGCGTCTGGATCGCGCTGTTGACGGTGGTTCTGGCGCTGGCGCTGTCGATCCCGGCGGGATACGCGCTGGCGCGGCTGAAGCTGCCGATGCGGGCGCTGTTCATGGTGATGTTTCTGCTGCCGCAGGCGTTTCCCTCGGTCGCGATCTACATCAACGTCGCCCGCATCTTCTACCAGATCGGCATCAACGGGACGGTGTTTGCTGTGGTGCTGGTGCATGCCGCTCATGGGCTGGTCTATTCGGTCTGGATCGCGGCGGCGGCGTTCGCGGCGGTCGACAGGGATCTGGAGCTTGCCGCGCGCAATATGGGCGCCTCGCCCTTGCGCGCCTTCGCCACCGTGACGCTGCCGCTGGCGGCGCCCGGCATCATCGCCAGCGGCATCTTCGTCTTCCTCGAGTCGCTCGACGAGTTCACCGGCACCTTTTTCGTCGGCGTGCCGCAGGTCACCACCTTGCCGCTGCTGCTCTACAATGCGGCGATGGGCGGGAACTACCAGGTCGCCTCGATCACCGCGCTGATCCTGCTCGTCCCGTCCGTGCTGTTCATGCTGTTCATCGAGCGTTTCCTGCGCGCCGACGTCCTGGCCAAAGTTGGGGCGTGACCGCCCGTCCCACTCGTCGCCGCGTTGCCTCGATCATGCGTTGAGAGGCGCCCGCGCGCGCCCTTTCGGTTGAGGGCTGCGGCGTGAGCGAAATGATTTGTACTGAATGGAACAAATACAAAAATCTGCTCTTCAAAAATAGTTTGAGGTCGCTCTTGAACTCTCGTCGGCGCGCTCCGATCTCTCGTGTCGTAACCGGGTCCGGGCCCCTCTGATAGTCTCAAGCGGACTATGATGTCGGACTCTTCCACTGATGAGCGCGCTGCGCTTTGACCATGGGAGTGTCGATGTCCATGATTTACGCTGCACATCCGTCCTTCGATACGCGGGCGCAATCGCTGCGCCGCCTCGACGCGCTGGCGAAGCTGCTCGACAGCGCCGTGCGCGTGCCGGGCACCAGCATCCGCGTCGGGCTCGATCCCCTCATGAACCTGGTTCCCGGGGTCGGCACCGCCGTGGCCAAGGGCCTGTCGGCCTATCTCATCTTCGAGGCGCGCCGGCACGGGCTGCCCAATGCGACGATCGCCAGGATGGCGGGGCGCGTCGGCATCGACCTGGTGCTCAGCATGATCCCGGTCGTCGGCTGGTTCGGCGACGTCTTCTACAAGTCGAACACCCGCAACATGGCGGAGCTGCGCCGGCATCTGGCGCAGACCCCCGTCGACGGCGTGCCGCCGCGCTATCGGAGCTGACGATGGCGAGACTTGTATGGTGGGCGGCGGCGCTCGGCCTGCTCGGCTGGACGCTGCTGGCCTGGCTCGGCCACGCGCTGCTCGGATGGGGCGCAAGCCTCGTCTCAGGCGGCGCCATCGCCCTGCCGCTGGAGGCGGAGGCGGCCGCCTGGCTATCCTGGCTGGCGCTTCTGCTCGGCCAGGCCAGCGGCGCGATCGTCATCACGATCTGGGCGCTCGGCGCCGGCGTAATCCTCATTCTCGCCGCGGTGGCCAGGCGAATCCTGGCGCGGAAAACCGAACCGCGCCAGCCCCTGAAGCCACGATTTCCCCTGAAACCAGGAGTGCGCTGACATGCCCTTTTCACGCCCGCAACTGCGCGACGATCTCCAGATCGAGCTCGATCAATGGCTGCAGGAAGAGGCCGAGCAGCTGATCGAGACCGTCGCGGCGGCCTGCGCGCTGATGGCGCATGCCGACGGGGTGGTGCGCCAGGCCGAGCAGGACAGCATGGCCAACGCCGT
>JBKBRD010000079.1:0-10609 GCA_046292405.1 Allobosea sp.
CCGCCCGCCGCATAGGCCAGCACGGCGACGCCGGTGATGATCGAGGCCGAGGCGACGACGATGCCGATTTGCAGCAGCCCCGAGGCGATCTCGAAATTCTCGCTGCGCGCCTTCTGGTCGTCGCGGATCTGCTCGGTCTGCTTGGCGCGGGCCATCAGTTCCTTGCGGCCCTCCTGGGTTTCCGGCTCCGAATCATAACGGGCGACGGTCGCCTTCCAGCTGTCGATGCGCTTTTGCATGCGCTCGCGGGCGGCCGGGTCGGCTGCGCCGGCGAGCTCGACCTCCATCGCTTCCGCGGCGGTGCGCACGGCCGTGCCGCGAACGGTCTTGGCCTGGAAGAAGGACCACAGGTTGGAGGCGTCGATATTGCGGGCGATGGCCTCGTTCTCCGCCTGCTTGCCGCCGATTTCGGAGAGCGACAGCATCAGCGCGAGCACGGCGATGAGCAGCGCGATCTTCTTGTTGCCGCCCTCGGGCGGCTCGATGTGAGCGGACACGAATCATTCCTCGTCAGTGAGCGCTCACTCCATAGGGCGTGCCGCAGCGGCATCATAGCGGCTTGGCGCCGGCTCGCGGATGGGCGGCGTCATAGGCCGCCATCAGCCGGGCGGAATCGATGCGGGTATAGACCTGCGTCGTCGACAGCGAAGCGTGGCCGAGCAGTTCCTGAATGGCGCGCAGATCGCCGCCGCGGCCGAGCAGATGCGTCGCGAAGGAATGGCGCAGGCTGTGCGGCGTGGCCGACGAGGGCAGGCCGAGCGCTCCGCGCAGCCCCTCCACCGCGAGCTGGATGATGCGCGGCGATAGCGGCCCGCCCTTCACGCCGAGGAACAACGGGCCGTCGGGCGGCAGGCGCCAGGGGCAGAGCGCGATGTAATCGGCGATCGCCTGCACCACCACGGGCAGCACCGGCACCATCCGCGTCTTGTTGCCCTTGCCGATGACGGTGAGCGTGTCGCCCGCCGCCTTGGGCGCCTGGGCGCGGGTCAGCGACAGCGCCTCCGAAATGCGCAGGCCGCAGCCATAGAGCAGAGCGAGAACGGCGGCGTCGCGGGCCAGCACCCAGGCCTCACGCTCCTCGCCGGCGCGGATGGCGGTCTGCGTCACCGCCCTTGCCGCGCTGGCGTCGAGCGGGCGGGGCAGGGATTTGGCCAGGCGCGGGCCGCGCGTCGCGGCGAAGGCGGCGGCGGTCAGGACGCCGCGCCGCTCGCCGAAGCGGGCAAAGGAGCGCAGGGCGGCGAGCTGGCGCATCAGCGTGCGGTTGCCGACGCCGCCGCGCCGGCGCTCGGCCAGGAAGGCGCGCAGATCGAGCGGCTTCAGCGCCGCGAGTTCGGCGAGGCTGGCGGGCGCGCCGAGACGGCCGGCGAGAAAGGCGGTGAACTGGTCGAGGTCGCGGCGATAGGCCTCGAGCGTCTTGGGCGACAGCCTTCGTTCATGGCCGAGATGGACGAGCCAGTCGCGGCGCAGGATCTCGACATCGCTCATGGTCTCGACAGCGCTCATGACGTTTTCGACTTCCTCGCGGCGGATCGCCGCCGGCTCGAGCTTGGCACTCCTGCCTTAACAGCTGGCGAATCGGTGGTAGAGACACCGCCATGAGCGCGCAGGAGCAACAGGCGGAGGCAGGCGGCACGGCCGAGGTGCTGATCCCGCTCGCGCTCGACCAATGCTACAGCTACGCCGTGCCGCCGGGGCTTTCGCTCACGCCCGGCGATATCGTTCAAGTCCCGCTCGGCCCGCGCGAGACGGTCGGCGTGGTCTGGGGCGTCGGGAGCGGTTCGGGCGGCAATCTCAAGCGGGTCAGCGCGAAGATCGCCATGCCGCCGCTGGATCCGGCGCTGATGAAGCTGGTCGATTGGGTGGCCTGGTACACGCTGGCGGCCAAGGGCTCGGTTCTGGCGCTGGCGCTGCGCCGCCCGCCCGAGGACGGTCCGGAACGGCCGAAGCTGGGGGTGAGGCTGGTCGGGCCGCCGCCGGCGCGGATGACGCCGGCGCGGGCGCGCGCCATCGCCGCCGCCGAGGGCGGGCTGCTGATCGCGCGGCCGGCGCTGGCGGAAGCCGCGTCGGTGAGCGGCGCGGTGATCGACTCGCTCGTCGACGCCGGCACTTTCGCAGTCGAGCCGCTGCCGCGCGACGCTGTGGCGGCGACGCCCGATCCGGATTTCGCCAGGCCGGCCCTGTCGGAGGCGCAGCAGACGGCGGCGAGCGCGCTGGTCGAGAGCGTCAGGGCGCGGCGCTATCAGGTGACGCTGCTCGAAGGGGTCACCGGCTCGGGCAAGACCGAGGTGTATTTCGAGGCGGTGGCGGAAGCGATCCGGATGGGTCGCCAGAGCCTGATCCTGATGCCGGAGATCGCGCTGACGGCGCAGTTCATCGACCGCTTCGAGGCCCGCTTCGGCGTGCGGCCGGGGTTGTGGCATTCCGCCGTCACCGGCCGCCGCCGCGAGCGGCTGCAAGCGGCCATCGCTGCAGGCGAGGCGCGCGTGGTGGCCGGCGCCCGCTCGGCGCTGTTCCTGCCCTATCGCGATCTCGGCCTGATCATCGTCGATGAGGAGCACGAGGCCGCCTACAAACAGGAGGACGGCGTCGCCTATCACGCCCGCGACATGGCGGTGGTGCGCGGGCGCATCGAGAATGCGCCGGTCATCCTCACCTCCGCCACGCCCTCGCTGGAGACCCGCGTCAACGCCGAGCGCGGCCGCTACCTTCATCTCAAGCTGCCGGAGCGCTTCGGCGGGCGCAGCCTGCCCCAGCTCGCCCTCGTCGATCTCAAACGCGACAAGCCCGAGCGCGGGCGCTGGCTCTCGGGCGCGCTGGTCAAGGCGATCCAGGATAATCTCGATGCGGGTGAGCAGTCGCTGCTGTTCCTCAACCGGCGCGGCTATGCGCCGCTGACGCTGTGCCGCGATTGCGGCCACCGCTTCCAGTGCCCGAACTGCTCGGCCTGGCTGGTCGACCACCGCTTCCGCCGCGCGCTGGTCTGCCATCATTGCGGCCATGTCGAGCGCCGGCCGCATGAATGCCCGCAGTGCCATGCGCAGGAAAGCCTGGCGGCCTGCGGCCCAGGCGTCGAGCGCCTGGCGGAAGAGGTCGCGACGCTGTTTCCACAGGCGCGCACGATCGTCCTTTCCAGCGATTTTCCCGGCGGCACGGAACGTCTGAAGCAGGAGCTGATGGCGGTCGCGGCGGGCGAGTTCGACATCGTCATCGGCACGCAGCTGGTGGCGAAGGGCCACAACTTCCCGGGCATGACGCTGGTCGGCGTCATCGACGCCGATCTCGGCCTGACCTCGGGGGATCCGCGCGCGGCGGAGCGCACCTTCCAGGTTTTGCGGCAGGTGACCGGCCGGGCCGGGCGCGGCGAGCGGCCGGGGCGCGCCCTGCTGCAGACGCATGACCCGACGCACCCCGTGCTGAAAGCCCTGATCTCGGGCGATCCGGAGCGGTTTTATGCCGCAGAGACGGCATCGCGCGAGGCCGCCGGCCTGCCGCCCTTCGGCCGGCTCGCCGGCCTCATCGTCTCCGCCAACAGCCAGGCCGAGGCCGAGGCGCATGCACGCACGCTGGCGCGCTGCGCCGAGGCGCCGGACGGGGTGTTCGTGCTCGGTCCCGCCGAAGCGCCGCTCGCCGTGCTGCGCGGGCGCCACCGCATGCGGCTGATCGTGAAAACCGGGCGCGAGGTCAATCTGCAGGATTACCTGCGCGGCTGGCTGAAGCGCGCCGGCAAGCCCAAGGGTTCGGTGCGCGTGGCGGTGGATGTCGACCCGCAGAGTTTCCTGTGAGGCGAAAGCGCGATCTCGCAAGCGCACAAGCGCGGCGGACTCCGGTTGCGCCCCTCCAAAACGCATGCTAGGGCACGCCCCATTCATGGTGGGCGTGAGCGTTTGCGCAGACATCCCGCCAATTCGACACATCGCAGCGCCAGGACGATGCACTCCGCCCTTGCAAGAGGGTCGCCGGGGCGGTCCTTTGAAACGAGAGACGTGACGCGTGGCTGAAGGCGGATCGCAGGATCGGACACTGGTTTCGGGCGTCGCAGGGCGCTACGCAACCGCGCTTTTCGAACTGGCGAGCGAGGCGAACGCCATCGACGCCGTCGCCGCCGACCTCGAGCGGTTCACCGCCGTCTCGGCCGAGAGCGCCGATCTGCGCCGCCTGATCGAGAGCCCGGCCTTCTCGGCCGAGGAGCAGGTCAAGGCGATCGGCGCGGTGCTGGCCAGCGTCGGCATCGCCGGCATCGCCGCCAACTTCATCGGCCTCGTCGCCAGCAAGCGCCGCCTGTTCGCCCTGCCGGGCATGATCCAGGGCTTCCGCAACATGGTCGCCGAGTCCAAGGGCATCGTGCGCGCCGAGGTCACGGTGGCCGAGGCCCCCTCCGCCCAGCGCGTCGAGGAAATCCGCGCCGCGCTGACAGGCGTGGCCGGCAAGGATGTCGATGTTTCGATCAAGGTCGATCCGGCGCTGATCGGCGGGCTCGTCGTCAAGATGGGCTCCCGCATGGTCGACGCCTCGCTAAAAACCAAACTCAACTCAATTCGTCTTGCCATGAAAGAGGTCGGCTGATGGAAATCCGCCCCGCTGAAATCTCCGCGATCCTGAAGGCCCAGATTTCGAACTTCGGTTCGGAAGCTTCGGTCACCGAAGTCGGCCAGGTTCTCTCCGTCGGCGACGGCATCGCCCGCGTCTACGGCCTCGACAAGGTCCAGGCCGGCGAGATGGTCGAGTTCGAGAACGGTGTGCGCGGCATGGCGCTCAACCTCGAATCCGACAATGTCGGCGTCGTCATCTTCGGTTCCGACCGCGAGATCATGGAAGGCCAGACGGTCAAGCGCACCGGCGCGATCGTCGACGTGCCCGTCGGCAAGGAGCTGCTCGGCCGCGTCGTCGACGCGCTCGGCAACCCGATCGACGGCAAGGGCCCGATCAAGGCGACGCAGCGCTCGCGCGTCGACGTCAAGGCGCCCGGCATCATCCCGCGCAAGTCGGTTCACGAGCCGATGGCGACCGGCCTGAAGGCGATCGACGCGCTGATCCCGATCGGCCGCGGCCAGCGCGAGCTGATCATCGGCGACCGCCAGACCGGCAAGACCGCCGTGGCGCTCGACACGATCCTGAACCAGAAGGCGATCAACCAGGGCACGGATGAGAGCCAGAAGCTCTACTGCGTCTATGTCGCGATCGGCCAGAAGCGCTCCACCGTCGCCCAGTTCGTGAAGGTGCTCGAGGAGCGCGGCGCGCTGGAATACTCCATCGTCGTCGCCGCCACCGCCTCGGACGCCGCGCCGATGCAGTTCCTGGCGCCCTTCGCCGGCTGCGCCATGGGCGAGTATTTCCGCGACAACGGCATGCACGCCGTCATCATCTATGACGATCTGTCGAAGCAGGCCGTCGCCTATCGCCAGATGTCGCTGCTGCTGCGCCGCCCGCCGGGCCGCGAGGCCTATCCCGGCGACGTGTTCTATCTCCACTCCCGCCTGCTCGAGCGCGCGGCCAAGATGGGCGAAGACGCCGGTCTCGGCTCGCTGACGGCGCTGCCTGTCATCGAGACCCAGGCCAACGACGTCTCGGCCTATATCCCGACCAACGTGATCTCGATCACCGACGGCCAGATCTTCCTCGAGACCGACCTGTTCTACCAGGGCATCCGCCCGGCCGTGAACGTCGGCCTGTCGGTGTCGCGCGTCGGCTCCGCCGCCCAGACCAAGGCGACGAAGAAGGTCGCCGGCAAGATCAAGGGCGAACTCGCCCAGTATCGCGAGATGGCGGCCTTCGCCCAGTTTGGCTCCGACCTCGACGCGGTGACGCAGCGCCTGCTCAACCGTGGCGCGCGCCTGACCGAGCTTTTGAAGCAGCCGCAGTTCTCGCCGCTGAAGATGGAAGAGCAGACGGTCGTGATCTATGCCGGCGTCAACGGCTATCTCGACCCGCTGCCGGTCAACAAGGTGCGTTCCTTCGAGGATGGCCTGCTGGCGCTGGTGCGCGGCAAGCATGCCGACCTGCTGGCCGAAATCGCCCAGTCGAAGGATCTTTCGGACGCCAATGCGGCGAAGCTGAAGGATATCGTGACTGGCTACGCCAAGTCGTTCTCGTAAGGCTTCCCGTCATGGCCGGCCTCGTGCCGGCCAGCCTGCCTCGCCTTCCTTTGGCGGCGCGCAGGTGGGATCAGATGGGTGAAGACGTGGATGCCCGGGGCCAGCCCGAGCATGACGGGGTGAGAAAAAGCCTATGCCTTCATTGAAGGATCTTAGAAACCGCATCGCTTCCGTGAAGGCGACGCAGAAGATCACCAAAGCCATGCAGATGGTCGCGGCCGCCAAGCTGCGCCGGGCGCAGGCGGCGGCTGAAGCTGCGCGTCCCTATGCCGAGCGCATGGAGACGGTGCTGGCCAATCTCGCCGGCGGCGTCAGCGGCGCGAGCGCGCCGCGCCTGATCGCCGGCACCGGCCAGGACAAGGTGCATCTGCTAGTGGTCTGCACCGCCGAGCGCGGCCTGTGCGGCGCCTTCAACTCCTCGATCGCGCGCCTCGCCCGCGACAAGGCGACGGCGCTGAAGGCCGAGGGCAAGACGGTCAAGATCATCTGCGTCGGCAAGAAGGGCTACGACCTGCTGCGCCGCCAGTTCGAGAAGGACATCATCGAGCTGATCGATCTGCGCGGTTTCAAGCAGGTCGGCTACGTCAACGCCGAGGGCATCGCCCAGAACATCCTGACGCGGTTTTCGAATGGCGAGTTCGACGTCGCGACGCTGTTCTTCTCGCGGTTCAAGTCGGTGATCGCCCAGATCCCGACGGCGCAGCGCATCATCCCGGCCGAAATCCCGGTCAATGCCGCGCCGTCGCAGGCGGTCTATGATTACGAGCCCGACGAGGGCGAAATCCTCGAGACGCTGCTGCCGCGCAACCTCACCGTCCAGGTGCTGCGCGCCATCCTCGAGAACTCCGCCTCCGAGCAGGGCGCGCGCATGTCGGCGATGGATTCCGCCACGCGCAACGCCGGCGAAATGATCAAGAAGCAGACGCAGCTCTACAACCGCTCGCGCCAGGCGATGATCACCAAGGAACTGATCGAGATCATCTCCGGCGCGGAAGCGCTCTAATCGCCTTAAATCGGCCGGCGCGGCGCATTAGCCCGCAGGCCTTGTCGACAAGCTGAACGCGCATCGAGGTTTCAAGCCATGGCCAAAGCCGTAAAGAAGACGATCGAAGACAAGCCCGCCAACACCGGCGCCGGCCGTGTCGCACAGGTGATCGGCGCCGTCGTCGACGTGCAGTTCGATGGCGAGCTGCCGCAGATCCTGAACGCGCTGGAGACGCAGAACCTCGGCAACCGCCTGGTTCTCGAAGTCGCCCAGCACCTCGGCGAGAACACCGTCCGCACCATCGCGATGGACTCCACTGAAGGTCTCGTGCGCGGCCAGTCGGTCACCGATACCGGCGCTCCGATCGCCGTGCCCGTCGGCGACGAGTGCCTCGGCCGCATCATGAACGTCATCGGCGAGCCGATCGACGAAGCCGGTCCGATCATGACCAGCGCCACGCGCGGCATCCACCAGCCGGCGCCGAGCTATGCCGATCAGGCGACGGAAGCGCAGATCCTGGTCACCGGCATCAAGGTCGTCGACCTGCTGGCTCCCTACGCCAAGGGCGGCAAGATCGGCCTGTTCGGCGGCGCGGGCGTCGGCAAGACCGTGCTGATCATGGAGCTGATCAACAACGTCGCCAAGGCCCATGGCGGCTACTCGGTGTTCGCCGGCGTCGGCGAGCGCACGCGCGAGGGCAACGACCTCTATCACGAGATGATCGAGTCCGGCGTGAACAAGAAGGGCGGCGGCGAGGGCTCGAAATGCGCCCTGGTCTACGGCCAGATGAACGAGCCCCCGGGCGCCCGCATGCGCGTCGCGCTCTCGGGCCTGACGGTCGCGGAAGATTTCCGCGACAAGGGCCAGGACGTGCTGTTCTTCGTCGACAACATCTTCCGCTTCACCCAGGCCGGCTCGGAAGTGTCGGCGCTGCTCGGCCGCATTCCCTCCGCCGTGGGCTATCAGCCGACGTTGGCGACGGACATGGGCAATCTGCAGGAGCGCATCACCACCACCAACAAGGGCTCGATCACCTCGGTGCAGGCGATCTACGTGCCCGCCGACGATTTGACCGACCCGGCGCCCGCCACCTCCTTCGCCCACCTCGACGCCACGACCGTGCTTTCGCGCTCGATCGCCGAAAAGGGCATCTACCCGGCGGTTGACCCGCTCGACTCGACCTCGCGCATGCTCTCGGCCGACATCGTCGGCGAGGAGCATTACGCCATCGCCCGCCAGGTCCAGCAGATCCTCCAGCGCTACAAGGCGCTGCAGGACATCATCGCGATCCTGGGCATGGACGAGCTCTCGGAAGAGGACAAGATGACGGTGGCGCGCGCCCGCAAGATCGAGCGCTTCCTGTCGCAGCCCTTCTTCGTCGCGGAAATCTTCACCGGCGCCCCGGGCAAGCTCGTCGCGCTGGAAGACACCATCAAGGGCTTCAAGGGCCTGGTCGAAGGCAAGTACGATCATCTGCCGGAAGCCGCCTTCTACATGGTCGGCTCGATCGATGAAGCCATCGAGAAGGCCCAGCGTCTGGCGGCCGAAGCGGCCTGATCGGGCGCGCTGCGGCTGGCGAAACGGTAAGTCGCGACTGGGGATCGGTGAATACAGGCGCTAGCCCCGTTCGGGCTTCCGCCATTCGCCGGTCGCCAATCGCCAGGAAAGAACCATGGCACAGACCTTCAAGTTCGAACTCGTCTCGCCCGAGCGCATCCTGTTCTCCGGCGACGTCGTCAGCGTCATCGTTCCCTCGATCGAGGGCGAGATGACGATTTTGGCGGGCCATGCGCCGCTGGTCGCGACGCTGAAGACCGGCATCGTCTTCGTCCAGACGAATGACAGCAACGGCAAGGAATTTTTCGTCAATGGCGGCCTCGCCGAGGTCAACGCCAGCGCGACGACGATCCTGGCCGAGCAGGGGCGCTTCATCGAAGACGTCAACGCCGCCATTCTCGATCAGGAAATCCTGACGGCCGAGACCCGCTACACCGCCTCGCAGGACGAGGCCGAGAAGACGCGCCTGCATGACGCGCTGGTCCAGCTGCGCGAATTCAAGAACGTGTTCGAGCAGCGCAAGGCGGCCTGAGTTTCTCGTCGCCGCGCTCCGAGACGATCAGGGCCGCGCGAGCGGCCTTTTTCATGGGTTCACGCGTAGCTGATGAACTCCATCAGCGAGCCGTCGGGATCGCGGAAATACACGCTCGCGCCCTTGCCGCCGCGGCCGAAGCGCGGGACGGGGCCAAGCTCGACGGCGATCCCGCATGCCGCAAGATGGGTGGCGGCGTCCTCGATCGGCCCATCCCAGCGAAAGCAGAGATCGCTGCCGCCGGGGGGCACGGGCAGCCGCGCCTTGGGATCCGGCTGCAGACCCGGCCCGTGGCAGTTCAGCTGCATCGCGCCGATGCGATAGACGAAGCCCACGCCATTTTGCACGACGTCGGCGCCCAGCACCTCGCGGTAGAAGGCGTTGCTGCGCTCCCAGTCGGAGACGTGGATGACGCAATGGTCGAAGCTGATGCGGTCCATGACGATCCTTTGCCGGTGAAGCACAGGCAGAGTGCGCCTATTCCCCCATCGCGATCAAGCTGGCGTTGCCGCCGGCGGCCGCCGTGTTGATCGTCACGGTCTGCTCGGTGGCGAAGCGCATCAGGTAATGCGGCCCGCCGGCCTTGGGGCCGGTGCCGGACAGGCCGTGGCCGCCAAAGGGCTGCACCCCGACGACGGCGCCGATCATGTTGCGGTTGACATAGATGTTGCCGGTGGAGAGCTGGCGCGTGACCTCGACGATGGTCGTCTCGATGCGCGAATGGACGCCGAGCGTCAGCCCGTAGCCGGTGGCTTCGATGGCGGCGATGACCTGCTGCAGCTGCCCGGATTTCCAGCGCACCACATGCAGGATCGGGCCGAAATGCTCGCGGTCGAGCTCGGCGATCGAAGCGAGGTCGATCACATGCGGCGCGACATAGGTCCCGCCCAGCGCCGGCGCCTGCCCGGCCCAGGAGACCCGGCCGCGCTTCTCCATCTCGGCGACATGGGCGTCGAGCTTCTGTTTGGCGGCGGCGTCGATGACCGGGCCGATATGCACGGAGACGTCGCGTGGGTCGCCGATGCGCAGCGCCTCGGCCGCGCCGGTGATCATCTCGATCATCTTGTCGGCGACATCCTCCTGCACCACCAGCAGCCGCAGCGCCGAGCAACGCTGCCCGGCGGAGCGGAAGGCCGACATCACCACATCGTCGGCGACCTGTTCGGCGAGCGCTGTGGCGTCGACGATCATGGCGTTGAGGCCGCCGGTTTCGGCGATCAGCGGCACGATCGGCCCGTCCTTGGCGGCGAGCGCCCGGTTGATGGCGCGGGCGGTTAGGGTCGAGCCGGTGAAGGCGACGCCCGCCACCAGCGGATGGGCAACGAGCGCCGCGCCCAGCGCGCCGTCGCCCGGCATCAGATGCAGGGCCGTGACGGGGATGCCGGCCTCGTGCAGCAGCCGGACCGTGACGGCTGCGATCAGCGGCGTCTGCGGCGCGGGCTT
>JBKBRD010000080.1:0-10520 GCA_046292405.1 Allobosea sp.
GCCTGCGCCCCTCGGCGGTGAGATGCATGGCGTAGGAGCGCCGGTCGCCGGCGATGGCGCGACGCTCGACGAGCCCGGCCTGCACCAGCCGGTCGACCAGCCCCGAGACATTGCCCTTGGTCACGTAGAGCCGCTCGGCCAATTCGCTCTGGCTGATGCCTTCGCGCTCGGTCAGCGTCGAGAGCAGATCGAATTGCGGGATGGAGAGACCGAGTTCGCGGATCCGCGCACTCATCTGGCCGAGCATGCGCTGGTGCAGCCGCATGAAGCGGAACCAGACGCGATCCGGCTCGGCCGGGGCTTGGGTCTGGAGGGCATTCGATGCGGGCACGCGCGCAGGCCTCGGTTCAGGATAGATCCGATGTAAACGATCGGCAGATTGCATGCGAGCTTTTCATGACTGGCGTCGTGACAGGGATAAGTGGCGCCCTGTCACTCCAGCGGCTGGGTTTCGGCGATCTCGATGCCGAAGCCGCTGAGCCCGACGAAAGAGCGCGGCGAGGAGGCGAGGTTGACGATCGACGCCACCCCGAGATCGCGCAGGATCTGCGCGCCGAGCCCGACCTCGCGCCATTGCCGGGAGCGCACCGAATCCGAACTGTCCTCGACGCTTTTCACCGGCACGCCGGCGGAGCCGTCGCGCAGATAGATCAGCACGCCTTGCCCGTCCTGCTGGAAGCGCCTGAGCGCGCACTGGATAGCGGGCGCGCCGCCCAGCACGTCCTCGACGACACTGGCCCGGTGCAGGCGCGCGGGAATGCGCAGGCCATCGCCGATCTTGCCCATCACGAAGGCGAAGTGCTGCGTGTTCTCGAAGGGGGTGGTGTAGACATGCCCGGTCATTTCGCCGAAGGCGGTCTTGACCGGGAAGGAATGCACCCGCTCGACCAGCTTTTCCCGCGCCTGGCGATAGGCGATGAGATCGGCCACCGTGATCTGCCTCAGGCCGTGCTTCTCGGCGAAGGCGGTGATCTGCGGACCCTTCATCACCGTGCCGTCGTCATTGGCGAGCTCGCAGATGACGCCGACCTGCGGCAGCTCCGCCAGCTTGCAGAGATCGACGGCGGCCTCCGTATGGCCCGAGCGCATCAGCACCCCGCCATCGCGCGCGATCAGCGGGAAGACATGGCCCGGCCGCACGAAATCGGCCGCGCCCATATTGCCGTTGGCGAGCGCGCGCACCGTGTTGCAGCGCTGCTCGGCCGAGATGCCGGTGGTCAGCCCGTGCTTGACGTCGACCGTGACGGTGAAGGCCGTCCCCAGCGGGGCGTCGTTCGAAGACACCATCGGATCGAGCCGCAGGCGGCGCGCTTCCGCCGCTGTCAACGGCGCGCAGACGATGCCGCAGGTGTTGCGGATGATGAAGGCCATCTTCTCCGGCGTGCACAGCGAGGCGGCGACGATCAGATCGCCCTCGTTCTCGCGGTCATCGTCATCGGTGACGATGACGATCTCGCCACGGGCGAAAGCCTCGATGGCATGGGCGACGGAATGGGGCATGCTGGCCTCCCGCGGCCCGCTCAGGCCGAGAAAATCATTGGGTGTGACGGAGCCGCCGGTGGCGGCGGCGATGCGCTCGGCGCTTTCGCGCGAGATCCAGGCGGTCTGGTCGTTGCACAGCGCGGTGACGCTGGCGGGCGACAGCCCCACCTGCCTGGCAAAGGCGCTGCGGCCGATCTTGTTCTGCGTGAGCCAGACGTCGAGCTTCATGAGCGCATCTTAGGCCGCTATGCATTCGGCTGCAATGAAGCTGCCGAGATAATTTCAGTGTCACTGAAATTATCTCGGCAGCACTCAGCGTCTGCGCTGGCAATCAGGCATGGCCCTCGAAAGGCCAGCGCCGCTCGACCACGCCGACCTGGGCGCGATGGCGCAGATAATGGTCGGCCAGCACGCAGGCGACCATGGCCTCGCCGACGGGAACGGCGCGAATGCCGACGCAGGGGTCGTGCCGGCCCTTGGTGAACATCTCCGCCTCGCCGCCATTGCGGGTCACGGTCGCGCGCGGGCGCAGGATCGAGGATGTCGGCTTGACCGCGAAACGGGCCACGATCGGCTGTCCGGTGGCGATGCCGCCGAGGATGCCGCCGGCGTGGTTGGACATGAAGAGCGGACGGCCGTCATTGCCGACGCGCATTTCGTCGGCGTTGTCCTCGCCCGACAGCGCGGCGGCGGCGAAGCCGTCGCCGATCTCGACGCCCTTGACCGCATTGATGCTCATCAGCGCCGCCGCGATATCCGCGTCGAGCTTGCCGTAGATCGGCGCGCCCAGCCCGTCCGGCACGCCCTCGGCGACGATCTCGAGCACGGCGCCGATCGACGAACCGGATTTGCGGATGTCGTCGAGATAGTCGGAAAAGCGCTCGGCCGCTTTCGCGTCAGGGCAGAAGAACGGATTGTTGCCGACCTCCTCCCAGTCCCAATTGGCGCGGTCGATCATGTGCGGGCCCATCTGCACCAGCGCGCCGCGCACGATCAGCCCCGGCACGACCTTGCGGGCGATCGCCCCGGCCGCCACCCGCATCGCCGTCTCGCGCGCCGAGGAGCGCCCGCCGCCGCGATAATCGCGAATGCCGTATTTGGCGTCATAGGTGAAATCGGCATGGCCCGGCCGGTACTTGTCCTTGATCTCGGAATAGTCCTTCGAGCGCTGGTCGACATTGTCGATCATCAGGCCGATCGAGGTCCCGGTCGTGACCTGCCGGCCAGTGCCCTCTTCCGCGAAGACGCCGGAGACGATGCGGACCTGGTCAGGCTCCTGCCGCTGGGTGGTGAAGCGGGACTGGCCGGGCCGCCTGCGGTCGAGCTCGAGCTGGATGTCGGCCTCTGTCAGCGGCAGCAGCGGCGGGCAGCCATCCACCACGCAGCCGATCGCCGGCCCATGGCTTTCGCCGAAGGTGGTGACGCGGAAGAGATGACCGAATGTGTTGTGGGACATGGCGAAGCCTGCAGCGGAGATGCCGCGTTCTTATGCCGGATTGCCCAAACGCGAAACCCACAGGATGGCAGGGTGGACCGGAAGCAGACGGCGGAAGGCTCGCCTGCGCCGAACCCTCACCTGCGCGGCAGCGTCTCGAGGAAACGCGCCGGCTCGCCCTGCGCGGGCGTCGTCAGCTCGCCCTCCCACATCACCCGGCGGCCGCGCACGAAAGTCCCGACCGGCCAGCCGGTGACGCTCACCCCGTCATAGGGCGTCCAGCCGCATTTCGAGGCGCCCCAGGCGTTGGTGATGGTCTCGCGACGCTTGAGGTCGACGATGGTCAGGTCGGCGTCGTAGCCCGCCGCGATCCGCCCCTTGCCCTCCAGCCCGAAGATGCGCTGCGGGCCATGGCTCGACAGGTCGACGAAGCGCTCCAGCGTCAGCCGGCCGGCATTCACATGGTCGAGCATGATCGGCACCAGCGTCTGCACGCCGGGCATGCCGGAATGGCTGGCCGGGTAGGAATGGTGCTTTTCTTCATGCGTATGCGGCGCGTGGTCGGAGCCGAGCACGTCGACGATCCCCTGCTCGACGCCCCACCAGATCCGGGCGCGATGGCTCTCGTCGCGAATCGGCGGGTTCATCTGCGCATAGGTTCCCAGCCGCTGATAGCAATCGGGCGCGACCAGGGTCAGGTGGTTGGGCAGCACCTCGACGGTGGCGACATCCTTGTGATCCCGTAGGAACTCCATCTCCTCCCCGGTCGAGATGTGCAGGATGTGGACGCGCGCGCCGGTCTCCCGCGCGATCCGCACCAGCCGCTTCGTGCAGGTCAGCGCGACCTCGGGCGAGCGCCAGACCGGGTGGCTCGACGGGTCGCCCTCGACCCTGAGCCCCATGCGCGCGCGCAGCATGCCTTCATCCTCGGAGTGGAAGGCGGCGCGACGGCGGGTGCGCTTGAGGATCTCGGCGACGCCGGCGTCGTCCTCCACCAGCAGATCGCCGGTCGAGGAGCCCATGAACACCTTGATCCCCGCCGCGCCGGGCAGCCGCTCCAGATCGGGCACATCCTTGACGTTCTCATGCGTGCCGCCGACCCAGAAGGCGAAATCGCAATGCATGCGGCGGCGCCCGCGCCGGATCTTGTCGGCCAGCGCCTCGGGCGTCGTCGTCTGCGGGATGGTGTTGGGCATCTCGAAGACGGTGGTCACCCCGCCCATCACCGCTGCGCGCGAGCCGCTTTCGAGATCCTCCTTGTGGTCCAGCCCCGGCTCGCGAAAATGCACCTGGCTGTCGATCACGCCGGGCAGGATGTGCAGCCCGGCGCATTCGATCACCTCCCCGGCGGACGCGCGAGAGAGATCGCCCAGCGCCACGATCTTGCCGGCGGTGACGCCGAGGTCGCGCGCGACGCGGCCATCATGGTTCACCACCGTGCCGCCCTTGAGGATGATGTCGTAGCTTTGGGCCATGGCGGATCTCCGGGAGTTGAGCAGGCGGCTGAAGCAGCCTACCTATCGGGTCGAAGGCTGCTTGAAAACCGCGGCCCGGATCCGGCGCGGCTGCGATGGATGCGGGGGAGCGGAAAGCGGCAGCGCCCGGAGACGAAACCATGCCCGCCATCCATCTGATCGACCGCGGCGTCATTCGCGTCAGCGGCGAGGACGCGACGAGCTTCCTGCAGGGCCTCGTCACCTGCGACATGGAGGCCGTGACGCCCGATCATGCCGGCTATGGCGCGCTCCTGACACCGCAAGGCAAGATCATCGGCGATTTTCTCATCGTCGCCGTGCCCGCCGACGAGGGCGGCGGCTATCTGCTCGATTGCCCCCTGCTCCTGGTCCCCGATCTGATGAAACGGCTGAAACTCTACAAGCTGCGCGCCAAAGTCGCGCTGGACGACCTCTCCGAGGCCAGCGCCGTGATCGCCGCCCCCGAGGGCGGCGAGCTCTCCGAGGATCTCGGCCTCGTCTACGCCGATCCGCGCCTGCCGGCCCTGGGCGACCGCGCCATCACCGATCGCGACGGTCTCGCTGCGGTCACGGCCGGAGACGCCGGCGCCTATCACGCGCGGCGGATCGCGCTCGGCGTGCCCGAGGGCGGGCGCGATTTCCTCTATGGCGACGCTTTCCCGCATGAGGCGCTGCTCGACCAGCTCAACGGCGTCTCCTTCCGCAAGGGCTGCTATGTCGGGCAGGAGGTGGTCTCGCGCATGCAGCATCGCGGCTCCGCCCGCACCCGCGTCGTGCCGATCGTCTTCAGCGCCGGGCTGAACGCCGAGAGCGGCGTCGAGGCGACGGCCGGCGGCAAGACCCTCGGCCGCATCGGCTCCTGCGCCCATGGCCGTGGGCTGGCTCTGCTCAGGCTCGACCGCGTCGCCGATGCGCTGGCGGCCGGGCAGGCGCTGGAAGGCGGCGGACTAGCCTTCACTGTCGAGAAGCCGGCCTATGCGAGGTTCCCCTTTCCCGGCGAGCCCGATTTCGGGGCGGCGGCATGAGCGGTCGCGAGGCTGTCGAAGGGCCGGACGGCAAGTTCTGCTGCGTCTGGCCGGGCGTCGACCCGCTCTATCTGGCCTATCACGACACCGAATGGGGCGTGCCCGAATATGATTCGCGCGCCCTGTTCGAGAAGCTGATCCTCGACGGCTTCCAGGCCGGCCTGTCCTGGATCACCATCCTGCGCAAACGCGACGCGTTTCGCGCCGGCTTTGCCGGCTTCGAGCCGGAAGCGATGGCGCGCTTCACCGAGAGCGACGTTCAGCGCCTGCTGCAGGACGCCGGCATCATCCGCCATCGCGGCAAGATCGAGGGTGCGGTGAAGAGCGCGCGCGCCTATCTCGCGATCAGCGAACGCGAGCCCTTCGCCGATTTCCTCTGGAAGCATCTCGACGGGCGCGTGCAGCAGAACGCCTTCCGCTGCCATGAACATGTGCCGACGCAGACGAAAGCGTCCGAGGCGATGGCGCAGGAGTTGAAGCGGACCGGATTCACCTTTTGCGGGCCGACCATCGTCTACGCCTTCATGCAGGCCTGCGGTCTGGTCAACGACCACCTCACCGGCTGTTTCCGCCGCGAGGAATGCGCTGCCCTGGCGCGGGACGTGAAGGCGGCATGAGTTCGCCCTGCCGTCATTGCGAGCGCAGCGACGCAACCCAGGGGCAGACGCTCGCCCGGTCCCACTGGGTTGCTTCGTCGCTGACGCTCCTCGCAATGACGGGGCGCATCTGAACATGGCTCGCACCCCCGCCGCGCCCCGCGCCTGGCAGCGCATGCTCTCGGGCCGCCGCCTCGACCTGCTCGATCCCTCGCCGCTCGATGTCGAGATCGAGGACATCGCCCATGGGCTGGCCCGCGTCGCGCGCTGGAACGGCCAGACTCAGGGGCCGCACTCGTTTTCGGTGGCGCAGCATTCGCTGCTGGTCGAGGCGATCACGGGCCATCTCAACCCCGACTGGAGCGCCGCCTGGCGGCTGATGGCGCTGCTGCACGACGCGCCGGAATATGTCATCGGCGACATGATCTCGCCCTTCAAGGCGGTGATGGGCGACGCCTACAAGGCGGTCGAGCTGCGCCTGCTCGGCGCCATCCATCTCCGCTTCGGCCTGCCGGCGACGACCCCCGCCCTGGTCAAGCGTCGCACCAAGGAGGCCGACATGGTCGCAGCCTTTCTGGAGGCGACCAGCCTGGCCGGTTTCGCCCGCGAGGAGGCGCTGCGTTTCTTCGGCAAGCCGCAGCCGCTGCCGGCGGCGGTGTTGGCGCTGCTCGAGCCGCAGCCGACCGAACAGGCGCAAGCCTGTTTTCTCGAGCGGTTCGAGGCGCTCGCGAACGGCGGCGCCTGACACCTCCCCGTCATTCCGGGGCGACCCACGGGGTCGAGCCCGGAATCCATGAACGCGGCGGCTTCAGCAATATGCGCCACCGCAGGTCGTCCATCTCGTGTTCATGGGTTCCGGGCTCGCGCCTGGGCGCGCCCTGGAATGACGACGAAGCTTCCCCTGCCGCCCCGATTGTTTCCATCTGCGCACAAGTGATCGCCGATTACCGAGGTTTACGGAACCAATCGTCCCTCGCATAGTCCGGGCAACTGAACCAACGTCGCTACGGGAGATCGCCATGTCGGCCGCCGAGACCATGAAGCTGAACCTGCCCAAGGGCGTCGTCGTCAAGGGCGCCGTCGGCGATCGCTTCGACGAAATCCTGACCCATGACGCGCTCGCCTTCGTCGCCGATCTGCAGCGCCGCTTCAACGAGACCCGCAAGCGCCTGCTGGCCCTGCGCATCGAGCGCCAGAAGCGTTTCGACTCCGGTGAAACCCCGGATTTCCTGGCCGAGACCAAGCATATCCGCGAGGGCGACTGGAAGGTGGCGCCGATCCCGGCCGACCTGCAGGACCGTCGCGTCGAGATCACCGGCCCGGTCGACCGCAAGATGATCGTCAACGCGCTGAACTGCGGCGCAAAAGTCTTCATGGCCGATTTCGAGGACGCCTCCTCCCCGGTCTGGGCCAATATGATCGAGGGCCAGATCAATCTGCGCGATCGCTGGCTGAATGCGATCGACTTCACCGACAAGACCACCGGCAAGGCCTACAAGCTCGGGCCGAAGCCCGCCGTGCTGATCATCCGCCCGCGCGGCTGGCATCTGCCGGAGCGCCATATCGAGATCGACGGCGAGGTCGCCTCCGGCTCGCTGGTCGATTTCGGGCTCTACATGTTCCACAACGCCAAAGCGGCGCTGGCGGCGGGCTCGGGCCCCTATTTCTACCTGCCCAAGCTCGAAAGCCATCTCGAGGCCCGGCTCTGGAACGATGTCTTCGTCGCCGCCCAGAGCGCGCTCGGCCTGAAATCCGGGACGATCAAGGCGACCGTGCTGATCGAGACCCTGCCCGCCGCCTTCGAGATGGACGAAATCCTCTACGAGCTGCGCGAGCACATCGCCGGGCTGAATTGCGGCCGCTGGGACTACATCTTCTCTTTCATCAAGAAGCTCGCGCGCAATCCCGCCTTCGTGCTGCCGGACCGCTCGCAGGTTGTCATGACCAAGGCCTTCCTGCGCGCCTATTCGCTGCTGCTGATCAAGACCTGCCACAAGCGCGGCGCCTTCGCTATGGGCGGCATGGCCGCCCAGATCCCGGTCAAGAACAATCCGGAGGCCAATGCCGCCGCCTTCGCCAAGGTCAAGGCCGACAAGGAGCGCGAGGCCGGCGACGGGCATGACGGCACCTGGGTCGCCCATCCTGACCTCGTCCCCGTCGCGATGGAGGTGTTCGACCGGCTGATGCCGCAGGCCAACCAGCTCGACAAGCTGCGCGAGGACGTGAATGTCGGCCGCGACGCCCTGCTCGAGGTCCACCAGGGCTCCCGCTCGGAAGAGGGCTTTCGCGAAAACATCCGCGTCGGCGTGCAATATCTCGAGGCCTGGCTGCGCGGCCGCGGCGCGGTGCCGATCTACAACATGATGGAGGACGCCGCGACCGCCGAGATCAGCCGCGCGCAGATCTGGCAGTTCGTGCAATACGGCGTCGAGGTCGATGGCGGCGCCAAGGTGACGCCGGATCTGTTCAAGCGCTGCCTGGCTGAGGAGATGGAGCGGGTGAAGGGCGAGCTCGGCGCGGAAGTCTACGCGAAGGGCCGCTTCCCCGAGGCGATCGAGCTGTTTTCGAAACTGTCGCTGGCGCCGGAGTTCGAGGAGTTTTTGACGGTTCCGGCTTACGGGAAGCTGTGAGGGGTTGAGGTTCTGAGGGCGAGAGACAGGGAGCTCATGCGCGGAAAACCCCTCTCCTTTCAGGAGAGGGGCAAGTGTGAGGCGTCGGCCCCTGACCCGCGAAGCGCTAGCCTAACCGCCACGAGCCTTGCTTTGAATAAAGCCGACAACTTGCCCATCCCTCTCCTGACAGGAGAGGGATCACCGCCTGCGCCTCCGCGAACCGGCTAGACTTCGCCCATGAGCTTCCTCGCCCGTCTCACCGACACCGTCGCCCACTACCTCGCCGAGGTCGCCGAGCCGCGCGAGCATCTGGCGCTGTTGCGCTGGCAGATCGGCCAGGGCCACGCCCTGGATGATCGCGACACGTTTCCCGGCCATGTCACCACCAGCGCCTTCATCCTCTCCGAGGACCATAACCAGGTGCTGCTGATCGACCATGTCGTCATCGGGCGCTGGCTGCAGCCGGGCGGGCATTACGAGCCCGCTGCGCAGTTCCACCTGTCGGCGGCGCGCGAGGCGCTGGAGGAGACCGGCGTGGCCGGCCTGCGGCTGCATCCCTGGCATGGCGGCGGCGATCTGCCCTTCGCCATCGACAGCCATGAGGTGCCTGGCAAGCTGGCGCGCGGCGAGCCTCCCCACATCCATCACGACCTGCAATATCTCTTCCTCGCCGATTCGAGCGCCCCGCTCACGCCGCAGATCGAGGAAGTCCATGCCGCAGCCTGGAAGTCGTTGTTAGAATTAGAAAAAATCGCGCCGCATGCCCTACGGAAACTGCCGAAACCTTAGGCAAAAAGAGCGAATTCGTGACCGCCCTGCAACAACAGCGGGCATAATCATGCCCCTACGTCATAGACGATAGTCATTGCGGAATCGCCGGCCCAGGATAGGGAACCGTTGCCAAACCGGAATGCCGCCATGTCCCTCCCCTCCGCCGCTCTCGCCTCTGTCCTCACGCTCGCCTTCGGCGTCGCCGCCCTGGCCGCCGATCTGCCGACCCGCAAGGGCGCGCCCGCAGCGCCGGCGCCCGTCGCTTCCGTCTGCAGCGAAAGCGAAGGCATCCCCACCGATGCGTTCGGCTTTACCACCGGTTCCGACGTCGGGGAAAAAGGCTCCTTCGGACCGAGCCTGACCTATGGCGGCGCTTTCGGCACGCGCACCGGCCAGTCCAACGGCCATGGCGCGACCCTGCAGGGCTCCTATGGCCTGTTCCCCTGCTTCGAAGTCGGACCCTATCTGCAGGGCGCCTTCACCGACGCGAGCGCCGGCGGCGTCAGCGCCGATTCGCGCGGCTACGGTGCCGGCGTCGAGATGAAATACCGCCTGCTCGGCCGCGACGTGCACGGGCTGGGGCTGACGGCGGTGATCGATCCGAGCGTCAGCCGCACCGACCCGAAGCCGGGCGGCCAGTTCACCGCCTACAACACCGGCCTGCGCCTCTTCGCCGACAAGACGCTCGTCCCGGGCAAGCTCTATGCGGCGCTGAACCTGTCGCATGACCTGACCTGGACCGGCCCGTCGCCCTATGGCCGCAGCTCGACGCTGACGGTGGGCGGGGCGCTCGCCTGGCAGCTGGTCGAGAACGTCTATCTCAGCGGCGAAGTCCGGCATCAGCGCCGCTATGGCGAACTGGGGTTCAGCAAGGAGGCGGGCTACGCCACCTTCGCCGGCCCGGGTGTGTTTTGGCAGGCGTCGAAGCAGCTCGCACTCTCGGCGGCCTATAACGTCCAGCTCGCCGGCAAGGCCAAGGGCCAGCCCGGCGATCTCGACCTCAGCAATTTCAGCCAGCACCTGGTCAAGGTGAAGGCCGCCTACAGCTTCTGAGCAGCCGAAGACACCTCTCGCTTGCCCTTTAGCCGAGGTCTGAAGTCCCGCTCAGCCCTCATCCTGAGGCG